>JBBSRP010000171.1:0-6373 GCA_038242935.1 Flavobacteriales bacterium | reverse complement strand
TCCATCATTACAATTCCCGCTACAATTGGCGCAAACGTTCTGAAGATTGGAAGGAATCTCGCAAAGATAATTGCGCGCCCTCCGTGGTTGTCAAAAAACTCTTTGGACTGAACTAGATATTTTTTCTTAAACCAGAAAGTATCTTCTTTGTTGTACAAATAATAGCCGCTTTTACTACCGAACCAATATCCACAGATATTACCGATGATTCCAGCAATTGCAACAAGAGTCGCAAGGATTGTAACATTACCGAAATCACTAGAAATGTGCATAAAAGATCCGACTAATTCGGTGCTATAGATCCCGGCCAAAAACAATAAACTATCACCCGGCAAAAAGAATCCTGCAAACAAACCTGTCTCCGCAAAGACGATAAACAGAACAATGTAGATACCCATCTTTACATTGTTGACCTCAAAATTGATATAAAATAACGGGTCAATTAAATCTTTCCAGTTGAAATCCATTTATTGATGATATAGGGTTTATTTTGCGCGTGAAAGTAGCAATAAAATACTGCAAAGGCAATATTTTATGCAATTTTAATCATTAATTAACTCGCAGTATTTTCTGACTTCTGAGGCAAAAAACACTTAAAAAAGAAACACTCACAATTCATAATAACTTAATCTTTGCGAGTGCTTTAAAAATAACGCTATTTGCGACTATTCTTGTCCTTTCCTGTCATATTTACAACAGTGATGCAAATCTTCATAAACAGCATCAGCAGCAAAAACATCTTCTGAATCGTGACCGATCGCTGCAATCTTAGTTTTTACATCTACAACAGATCCTTTCTGCTCGTTCAGAATCAAATGTAAATTGTGAGAATCTATATCCCAAACCGCCGATTTTACTCCAGAAACGGAGTAAGCGGCTTTCTCAATTCGTTTCTTGCAATCTTCACAGTTACCGTTAATTTCGATATCGTGCTTTGCGTTTTTATTTTTCTTCTCTTGAGCGTTTGTTGTTGTTGTAATTGTCAAAAACATCACAAGCATCATTAGTAAATTCTTCATTTTTATACGTTTTATTAGTTGTTAATTATTTTATTTTAAATCTCAATCCCGCGTAATACATTTGTCCAAAAACTGGTGCGTAGACAATTGAACTATCAAAATATGTTCCAAAAGGCGCGTCACTTCCTAAAATAGGATTTGGTTGTTTGTAATTTCCGATGTTCTCCCCTCCTACATATATTTCGAAAGTAGAACTAAATGTTCTTGTTATCTGAGCATTTACAAGTGAATATGACGGAGAGTTTTCTCCTAATCGATATTGAACAAGATTGCTTCCTGTAAAAGGAAGTTTTTGTTCTCCATTCCAATTGTATGTGGCATCAAATTTCCATTGCTGTCCTTTGTCCAAAATATGTGTTTGAAAACCTAAATTGGCAAAGAATCTATGCTTCGCTTGCAATGGTTGTTGCATCTTCCCATTCGTGTAATCAGTGCTGATATCATAGAATTTGTAAGCTGTACGCAAATCCAAGTGCTTGATAATTTCTAAGTTGAATTCAGCTTGAAAACTATTCGCGTAAGCGCTACCTTCTAGATCATAAAAAACCACTTGCTGCGGACTTTGATATAAATCTGTCACCACTTTATTCTGGAAATCAGTTCTATAGAAATCAAAAACTACCTCAGCACTTTTTGTAAATAAATTGAATTTTTGCATAAATGAGATTCCGTAATTCCACGCAATTTCAGGGTTTAATCCATAAACATCGCCATTGTTGTTTTGGATATCAAAACTTCTTGAACTCGCCAACAATTGCTGATTTTCGGCAAAGATATTTGCTGCTCGTTTTCCTCTTCCAGCAGAAAAACGCAATACTGCTTGATCCCAAGGATTGTAACGAACGTGCAAACGCGGCGTCAAGAAAAATCCTAATCTATTATGACCATCAGCGCGAAGTCCAGCAATTAAAGAAAAGTCGTCCGAATTGTCATAAGTATATTCGAAAAAAGCACCGATTGAATTATCAATTCGACTTAAGTCTAAAGACGAAAAATATTCCGAATATTCATCGTAAGTGAAATTGATTCCCGTAGCAAACTTATTCTTAGTATTGTTAATAATTGAATTCAGAATAAGATTTGAATAAAAGCTATTTTGTTTTATATCATAGGTTCTTAGTCCAAAATACGATTCTTGATTATGCGAATTATAAGCAGTTTGGAATCCTATACTTTGATACGGCATATCAGGAAAGACATATCCAAGTTTTGCCGAAACATCAATTCTCTCAGTATTAATTTCGGCGCCCCAGAAATTTGTAGTTCCACGATCACGATCTTTGTCAAAATCCAATTCACCCATTTGCTTTTCATCATCCATATATCGGAGATTGATAAAGCTTACCCAACCTTTTTCGGCATCGGCATATTGCCAACGATTGAGCACATTGACTTGTTTGGATAATGGATTATCTAAAAACCCATCGTGATTCATATCATTCTTAGAAAATCTTCCGTTGCCGTGAAGCAAAAGAGAAGTCGCCCATTTTTCTGACAGCTTATGTGTCAAATGTGTATTAACTTCAAATCGCGCATCAGAAGAGCCGTAGACATTGAGGTAAAACGGAATATCATCCATCGGTTTTAGAAGTTCGGTATTAATTTGACCCGAAATACTTTCAAAACCATTTACAACACTTCCCGCACCTTTGGTTATTTGAATACTTTCGACCCAAGTTCCTGGAGTGAAAGAAAGTCCATAAGCTTGCGAAGCACCGCGAACAGAAGGAACATTTTCTTCGGAAATAAGAATATACGGACTTGTAAGACCAAGCATTTTTATCTGCTTTGTTCCGGTGATTGCATCGGCATAATTGACATCGATTGCAGGATTTGTTTCGAAGCTTTCGGCAAGATTACAGCAGGCAGCTTTGAGCAATTCTTTTGAAGTAAGTGTCGCTGTATTGCCAGTAACGCTATAAGATTTTCGGATGCTCTTCGACGAGCCCCTTACTATTACTTCGCCCAAAGTATCTTTGGTTACTTGAGCAAAAAGATTTGTAGCAAACAGCAATAGTGCTGTTACTACGATATGTTTTGTATACATTTTTTAATATGGAATTTCCAGTTAGTATTCAACATTATTGATCTCGAAAAAAGTATCGAGACCGTGATGAGAAAACTAGAAAGATCAGGCGTAGAGAATATTTTGGCTGTACAAGATGTAGAAAGGCGGTGCGTTGTTACAAGATTGTAATAGCAATTCTGCTCTTTGAATTTGTATCTGCGATTCAACCTTCGGAAGAAAACTAAAACTTGCAGCTAGAAACGGCGTAAAAAACGAATATGCAAAAACCTTAACGATTGTATCTGTCGAAGCGTCTTTTAGCGAAAGCGAAACACTATGACAACAAGCTTCTTTTGAAACACAACATTGCTTTTCGAGGATTATTTCGGGCATTTCGCAAACCACTTCGTCAGAAAAAACACTGTTTATGGCTGCAATCTGATCTTTGCAGAAATGAATACTAAATGAGAATCCGCTGCTATAAACTAATAACAGTAGCGCTAGAAAGACCGACGTTGGTTTGAGCGTTTTCATTAGAAAATGATTCAGAAATAATTTGAATTCTTTTGCAAAGATACTGAAAAGCAGCAATCAATCTACAGCAGAATCTTCGGGTTTTTTGCTCACATATTCCTGAAAAAGAAATCCTGGAATAAAGAGTAAAATAAATATTGGCTGAATAAGAAATCTTCTGATATAAAAGATCAACATTTTGTCTGGATCATCATTCGATAAAGCAAAAAGTAAGATTGATATGAGAATTACAAAAAAAATGAAGTACAAAACTGCAGTAAATTTTATCATCTGTTTATCTTTAAAAATCACATAAAGCAATGCGAGCGACAATACGGTATTGATAAAATATCGGAAAGTAATATTAAGGAAAAGCAGTTGATAATTCATTTCAGGCAAAGGAATCTGCAAATAGTTCGATTTAAAATACGCAAGAAGCGGATCATAGAACATTTCTGATTCAAAAAAACGAACCAAAACAAGCAGTACAATTAGCAAAAATGCAATTGCCATCCGACCGATATTGTTACTTTTTGCGTGCATAAACTGAAAATTTATTAACCCAAATTACCCAAAGAATAAATACGACACTATATATGACTAGTGGAAATATTGTGCCGTGCAGAATTTCTTGGTATTCGGGATAGTAATAAAGTGCTAAAGCTAAAAAAGCAATACGGATAACATTTAAAATATGAATGATCAAAATCCCCCCTATAATAAATAGGAGTGTATGTTTGAATTTCCCTTTGAATGCGACCACAAATGCCACAAAAAGAATCATCACACTTACTGCGTTGCAACCTTCTACAATTCTAGCAACAAATTTTCCGTTCACAGAAAACTTATGACTTGCCTCCAATGCGTGCGGCGCAGTAGTTGCGTCTACTCCAAAAAAGTTTAGCAAATCTCTAGTTTGGTCAGACACCAAAGTTGTGATTCCGTCAGGCTCAAAAGTCGCTTGGTCAAACTGACCTAAATACAGTCCGTAAAGCCACGATAACAGAATGTATATCAGGAAAAATTTGGTGACAAAAGTTAGAAAAGGTTTGTATTTATTATAGTACGATTTCAAGGGCAACATTTTTAACAAATCTATGGAAATAATGCATTTAAAAATAAATACTTTTGTAAAAATCAAAAACTATGACTTTCGAAGAACTTAAACCAAAAGTAAATGACATTCTTACAGAAGACGGAACTTTACAAGACGAGAAATTAAAAAAGATCTGTCACCTACTTCGTGACAATATTGACTATTATGACTGGGTGGGATTTTATTTTGCTAATGGTGACAAGCCTGAATTAATCCTAGGACCATTTGCCGGAGAAGATACTGACCATAAGGTTATACCGTTTGGGAAAGGAATTTGCGGACAAGTGGCAATCAGCAATGAAACATTTGTAGTTCCTGATGTTCAAGCACAGGATAATTACATTTCTTGTAATATGAATGTGAAATCAGAAATCGTAGTTCCATTGTTCGTAAACGACAAAAATATTGGTCAGATTGATATTGATTCTAATCTAATCGATGCTTTTGGCGAAGACGACGAGGAATTTTTAAGATATGTAAATTCTGAAATTTCGAAATTGTATAAATTTTAATGTCTTAAGATCAAAAGAAATAGTTTTATTTTAAAAATAATTCTACCTTTGCCGACGTATATAAAAACTATATACTTACATAACAATCATTTAAAGAATATTTGCATGTACTTGACTAAAGAAGTAAAAGAAGAAATTTTCGCTAAACACGGAGAAACAAAAAACACAGGAAAATCAGAAAGCCAAATCGCTTTGTTTACTTTCCGTATCAACCACCTAACAGAGCACTTGAAAAAGAACCGTCATGACTACAACACTGAGCGTTCTCTAGTGAAACTAGTAGGTAAAAGAAGGTCGTTACTAGATTATCTAAAACAATCTGAGATCAACAGATACAGAGAGATTATCAAAGTATTGGGTATTAGAAAATAATCCATTAGAAAAGAGGTGCCCACGCGCCTCTTTTCATTTTTATAATATTACTAAAAAAGTTTGGTTTTTCATTGGGTTTTAGAGCATTAACTACGCAACAACAACACAACTAGAACCCATGTTTAATCAATAAGAGAAATAATTATGATTCCACAATTATTTGTAGAAAGCATCGATTTAGGTGATGGCAGAAGCATCACAATCGAGACAGGACGTTTAGCCAAACAAGCAGACGGTTCTGTAGTAGTAAGAATTGGAAAAACTGTAATTTTAGGTACAGTTGTTTCCTCACGAAAAGCAAGTCCAGGTATCGACTTTTTACCCTTAACGGTAGATTACAGAGAAAAATTTGCTGCAGCAGGTCGCTTCCCTGGAGGTTTCTTCAAAAGAGAAGCACGTCCAAGTGACAACGAAGTATTAACAATGAGATTAGTTGACCGTGTTTTACGTCCACTTTTCCCAGATGATTATCACGCTGAAGTGCAAGTTATGATTCAGCTGATGTCTCATGACGAGGATGTAATGCCAGATGCATTAGCAGGTTTAGCAGCTTCGGCAGCTCTTGCTTTGTCTGACATTCCTTTTGAAACTTTAATTTCTGAAGCTAGAGTTGGAAGAATTGATGGAAAATTCATCATCAACCCATCTCGTGCACAATTAGAAGAGTCTGACATCGATATGATGATTGGAGCTTCTATGGACTCTATCGCAATGTTAGAAGGTGAAATGAAAGAAATTTCAGAAGCTGAAATGTTAGAAGCAATTAAGTTTGCTCACGAACATATCAAAAATCAAATTTCTGCTCAAATGCGTTTGCAAGCTGCTTTTGGTAAAAAAGAAGTGCGTACGTATG
>JBBSRP010000170.1:0-6489 GCA_038242935.1 Flavobacteriales bacterium | reverse complement strand
TTTTTCTTTGATAATTCGCATTACTTTATTTATAACCGCATAATCAAAGGAAAGTAGAAAGTGAACGTCAATTGTCTTTTCTATAATTTCTGAATTTTCCAAAACTAGTTGAGCCGCTGTTTTATAAGCAGAAATAAGTCCGCCAACTCCAAGTTTTGTTCCGCCGAATATTCTAGCGACCACAATTAGAATATTCGTCACGTCAAAAGATTGAATCTGACCGTAAATTGGCATTCCCGCTGAATTGCTTGGTTCGCCATCGTCATTTGCCCGAAAGTACTTTGTGTCGGTGCCAGTTTGATACGCATAGCAAAAATGTCCCGCCGATGGATGTTTCTTTCTGAGGATTTCGAGATGTGCTTTTACATCGTCCTCATTCTCTACGGGGAATGCGTAGGCAAAAAATTTACTGTTCTTCTCTTTGAATAATATCGGTTCGGCTGCGACCTCAATTGTTTTGTAAGTATCTATTTCTTGCAAGATTTATCGGTGTTTTCAATAACCGATAATCGATCAGCTAGTATATTTTGAGAATATTTTATTTTTCCGCTAAGTTTTGGAGCAGGAATTCCGTTTGATAAATCTAATTGACCTTCAAAAATTCTGGCTTCGTCCCAAAGATTTGCATCTATAAAAGTTTGCAAAGTATGTTTTCCGCCTTCTATAATTACAGAAAGAATATTATGCTTTCGCAAAATTGCCATTAGTTGCGGCAACAGATCTTCGGAAGTGACAGTTTCTACGATTGTGCCTTCGGCCGAAGCTATATCTAAATTTTGAGTAATCAGAATAGTTGTCGCGAAAGCGGAATCAAAAATAACGGCCGTTGATGGAACGATTCCGCGACGATCAATTAGAATTTTGATGGGACTTTTTCCTTTCCAATCTCTAGCATTCAAACTTGGATTATCGTCCAAAGCGGTATTTGTTCCAATGAGAATCGCTTGTTCTTCGGTTCGCCATTTGTGTACAAGCTGACGCGAAATAGGATTGCTAATCCAAACAGGTTCGATTTTTTCTCTTATGCTTTTGTCTGGAGCTATAAATCCATCACGACTTTGAGCCCATTTGAGAATTATATAAGGTCGGTTTTTATTGTGAACAGAAAAAAAGCGTTTGTTGAGTTCGTAACATTCAGATTCGAGAACGCCAACTTCAACTTCGACACCTGCATTTTGTAATTTTAATATTCCTGCGCCACAAACTTTCGAGTGCGAATCTATAATTCCAATTACAACTTTTGGAATTTTTGATGCAATTATCAAATCACTGCAAGGCGGCGTTTTGCCAAAATGGCTGCAAGGTTCAAGATTTACGTATAATGTAGATTCGGGCAATAAACTTTTGTCTTTGACCGAAGCAATCGCATTTACTTCTGCGTGACCTTCGCCTGCTTTTTGATGCCAACCTTCGCCAATGATTTTGCCATTATGCACAATCACACTTCCCACCATCGGATTTGGATAGCAGTTTCCCAAAGCATTTTTGGCGAGTTGCAAACAGCGTTGCATATATTTTTCTGAATTCTTCACTTTACAAAAATAGGGTTATTAGATAAATTGCTGTTGCTTTTACGATAATTTCAATTGAAAATGTTATTATAAATTTAGCGAAAGCGAAAAAATACTTTAAAATCTAAAAGCAATGCCAAGGACAATTGAAGGCAAATAAAAATATGCGATATTTGCAGCACAATTTAATTTATTATGGCACAGAAACCAAGCATACCAAAAGGAACTAGAGATTTTTCACCTTCAGAAGTTGTTAAACGTACTTATATAATGGACATTATTAAAGACCATTTTGTGCGTTTTGGATTTAATCCAATTGAAACTCCGTCGTTTGAAAATTCTGATACCTTAATGGGAAAGTATGGAGAAGAGGGCGATCGTTTGATATTTAAAATTTTGAATTCTGGCGATTATTTGGCGAAAGCAAATGAAGAACATTTGAGTGCAAAAAACAGTACAAAATTGACATCTTCAATTTCTGAAAAAGCACTTCGTTATGATTTGACTGTGCCATTTGCGCGTTATGTTGTTCAGCATCAAAATGAAATTACGTTTCCCTTTAAGCGTTATCAAATTCAGCCAGTTTGGCGTGCCGATCGCCCACAGAAAGGAAGATTTAGAGAATTTTTCCAGTGTGACGCTGATGTTGTGGGTTCAACTTCGCTTTGGCAAGAAGTAGAATTAGTGCAATTGTACGATGCTGTTTTTACGGAACTCGGAATTGATGGCGTGGTAATAAAAATAAATAACCGAAAAGTTTTAGCAGGAATTGCCGAAGTAATTGGTGCAAAAGATAAGCTAATCGACTTTACAGTTGCGCTGGATAAATTGGACAAAGTCGGTGAAGATGGTGTTGTAAAAGAAATGTTTGAAAAAGGAATTTCTGAAACTGCGATTGAAAAGATCCGACCATTATTGCATCTTAGAGGTTCAATTGAAGAGAAATTGGAGGAATTAGCAAAGTTGCTTTCTGATTCTGACGAGGGAACAAAAGGTGTTGAAGAACTTCGTTTTATCTGTAGTAAAATTGAAGCTTTAGGACTTGGGAAAACAGTTTTGAATCTTGATGTAACTCTTGCGAGAGGACTTAATTATTATACGGGAGCTATTTTTGAGGTTGCAGCTCCAGCATCTGTAGGACTTGGATCTATTGGTGGCGGTGGTCGTTATGACGACCTAACAGGAATTTTTGGATTGAAGAATATTAGTGGAGTTGGGATTTCTTTCGGCTTAGACCGAATTTATCTAGTACTTGAAGCTTTGAATCTTTTTCCTGAAACTGTAAATTCTATTGCAAAAGCTTTGTTCTTAAATTATGGAGAAGATGAATCGCTGTTTGCAATGCAGGCAATTACAAAATTGAGGGGCGCAGGATTAACAGTTGAACTTTATCCTGATACTGCAAAAACCGGGAAACAATTGCAATATGCTGACAAAAGAGGAATTCCGTTTGCAGTAATTTGTGGTGAAGACGAAATTGCGCAAAATAAGTACGGACTTAAAAACTTGGCAACTTCGGAGCAACTTGAGTTGACTTTTGAAGAATTGCAGAAAGCTTTACAGAACTAAAAAAGCTTATGTAAAGTAGGAGTGAAGTTCTTGCCAGAGGTCAGTTTTCTGACTTAAGCTCAGATGGGCATTGGCACCGCTGGGAGAAGGAAGTGTAACATAATTTAAACAAGGCAGAGGCGAAACGTATTTTTTAAAATATACCGCAGCTGCTTTACTTGAAAAAACGATAGTTGAAATCTGAGAATGCTTTTTTAGAAAATCGGAAAAGTTGTTTGGTATTTCATTCTTTATTTTGCTGTCCAAACTGCCTTCACGCTCGCAACTATAAAGAACATCCCAAAGAGCAAGATTATTTTTGAGAATTAATTTTTTACGAATTTCATAATCGGTAGAAAATTCTTGATCGAAAACCTGAAAGAGAATTCTCCAGAAATGATTTCCTTTATTTGCATAATATTGCTGCTGCAAAAGTGATTGTTCGCCAGGCATTGTTCCTAGAATTAATACTTGGCAATTTTTTGTGGCAATTGGAGCTAAGGCGATTTTCATTTTGGAGGTTCATTGATTACTTCAAATATACAATGTGCGAAGCTGATCATTTTTACAATATCTCTTAAAAAATTATATCTTTCAAAACTTAAAAACCTTCCTATGTTACTAAGAGAATTTAGAAATTATTTTCGGGAAAGCCTTTCGTCCATTTATGATTCGCAAGAAGTGGACAGTTTTTTTTATTTGATTTTGAATAATTTCTATCAAATGTCAAGAGTTAATTTGGCTCTAAAGCCTGAATTTGAAATTGATGAAACTCAAATTCAAAAGTGGAAGAATATTATAGCTGAACTTCAAGAGCAAAAACCGATACAATATATATTAGGAGAGACAGAATTTTTCGGATTGCCATTTATGGTGAGTTCAGCGGTGTTAATTCCCAGACCTGAAACCGAAGAATTGGTGGATTGGATTTTGAAAAATAATTCAAATAATTCGGAGCAATTACGAATTCTTGATATCGGGACGGGGAGTGGCTGCATACCAATTATATTGGCAAAAAATCTAAAAAATGTAAAAGTTGATGCTATTGATGTTTCACGAGAAGCCTTGAAAGTTGCAGAAAATAATGCTGTGAAGAATTCTGTAGAAGTGAAATTTATCGAAAAAGATATTTTAAAAACTGACACTTTATCTAAAACCTATGATATTATCGTTTCCAATCCACCTTATGTCCGAGCATTGGAAAAGCAGGAAATGCAGAAGAATGTTTTGGAATATGAGCCGCATATTGCACTTTTTGTGGAAGACGAAGATCCGTTATTATTTTATCTGAAAATCACTCAACTTGCCAGCGAAAGTCTTTCAGAAGGAGGACAATTGTATTTTGAAATCAATCAATATCTTGGTGAACGAATGGTTGAATTATTGAACGAGTATAAATTTCAAGACATCGAACTTCGAAAAGATATCTACGGCAATGACCGAATGATTTTGGGTCGAAAATAATCTATTCGTATCGCAAAGCTTCGATAGGATCTAGTTTTGAGGCCTTAATTGCAGGATATAAACCAGAGACAATTGCTACCACAAAAGTGGTTGCGAATGCTGAAAATATCGCCAACCACGGAATTACAAAACTAAAGTCCAGTGCTAAGGCTATTCCATATCCTGCAAGAATTCCTAGAATTATACCCAGCAAACCGCCCATTTGTCCAACGATTAAAGTTTCGATAAAAAATTGAGTTGCGATCGTTACTTTTTTGGCGCCTAGAGCTTTTCGGACACCAATTTCACGCGTGCGCTCTGTTACAGATACGAGCATAATATTCATAAGAGCAATCGAAGATCCGAATATTGTAATGATTCCGATAATCCATGCTGCCCATCCTAAATATTGAGTTAGATCCAAAATTCTGTTGATAAGATCGTCACTTCTCGAAATTCCGAAATTATTTTCTTCGATTGGATTCAATTTTCGAACCTGCCTCATTGTTAATGTCGCCTGATCTACCGCTTGGTTTAGCAGTTCTTTTTTGTCCGTCATTATACTTAAAGCATAGTTGATATTCGGAGCTGTATAGATAGACCGAGCCAACTGAATAGGAATTAAAACACGAAGGTCTTGACTGTTGCCAAAAGTGGAGCCTTTCTCTTTTAATGTACCGATTACTTTAAATTTAGAACCTCGAATAGAAATCACTTTGTCAATAGGATTCACATCTTTAAAAAGTGCCTTTTCTAAATCTGAACCTATGACGCAAACGTGCGAATTATTCTGAATATCGAATCGAGTGAGATTTCGCCCCATAGTTGTCTGTAAACCAGAATTGACTAAATAATAGTCATCAACTCCCAATATAGAAATTTCTGGATCGGTCTTTTTTGAGTCGTGTTTTACCTCTGCTCCGGTGGTTGCCGTAAACGAGATTGAAGTATGCGTTGTTGGGTAACTGAATCTATCTGAGAACTCTTTTACCTGGGTATAAGATAAAATAGGATTGATTTTTCGCTCGTCATTACTTTTTAAATTCTCCTGAGAATCATATCTACTAATGTTGAAAGTATTAGATCCCATTGTAGCGAAATCTGAAGAAAGCGTATTTTCCAACGCTGCAACAAGCGTCAAAATCCCGACTAATGCAGTAATGCCGACAGCAATAATTAGTACAGTGAGGATTGTGCGAAGTAATTGTGTCCTTATCGAGCCGAAGGCTATCCGAATGTTTTCACGAAACAGTTTAAACATATTTTTTTAAATTATGGCACTAAAATAATCATATATTGTTCTATAAAGGTCAATACATAAGAAAAGAATTGATATATAATTGAATGGAAGTTTCCTAGTAAATTAGGTTTCTATTCTCTACTGTATAAATGGACCTGAAGGTCTCGCTAATTAAATAGAAAAAATTTGACATTTTTTTGAGTGAAAGGTTGTTTTTATACTGTAAAACAGTTCAAAACGTGGAGATATGTAAATGTTATAATTTTTGAACTCGATTATGTAAAAATTTAGGTTGTATATTGATGATATTTGTAATGTTGATTTAAAGCAGCGGTTTTAAATTAACGATTTAAGCTTATGGGATTACTGCTATGAAAAAGATTTAAAACCAAAAGACTAGATTTAGAAAAATTACCAAACATTATTTATTAACCAAAAAACAAACATTATGAAATCAGGTAAAGTATTATTAGGAGCATTAGCAGGAATAGCAATTGGAGCGGTTGTAGGAGTTTTATGTGCTCCCGAAAAAGGTTCAGAGACAAGAAAAAAAATATCTAAAAAAGGTCAAGATATTGCAGATGATGTAAAATCTCAAGTAGGTGGCCTTAAGGATAAATACAACGATCTTGTTGATAAAGTAGAAAGTAAAGTAGATGCTTTTGCAAGCAAAGGTGAAGACATTGCGGATAATGTTAAAAATGAAGTTAAAGGAGCGGGACAAGATCTAAAATCTGCTGCACAAGG
>JBBSRP010000169.1:0-6587 GCA_038242935.1 Flavobacteriales bacterium | reverse complement strand
ATAATCAAAGAATTCATTCTCGGACACAATCTCCGTAACTGGCAAAACAGTGGTTTCATTATTGTATTTAATCACCCCAACAGAAACTTCTGTTCCATCAAGGAAACTTTCTATAATAATTTCGTCGTCTTCTTTATATGCTACTTTTATCGCCTCTTCCATTTCATCCTGAGATTTTACCTTAGATATTCCAAAGCTGGATCCAGATTTATTTGGTTTTACAAAACAAGGTAAGCCAACAGTTTTTACAATTTCAGAAGTATTTATTTCGTCTCCTTGATTTAGATAGTAAGAAGTGGCAGTTTTTATTCCGTAAGGTTTTAATACAGAAAGTAAGTCACGCTTATTAAAAGTCAACGCCGCTTGATAATAATTGCAAGAGCTTTGCGGAATTGACAGCAACTCAAAATATGCTTGCATCAACCCATCTTCGCCTGGAGTACCGTGAATAGCGTTGAAAACAGCATCAAAAATCACTTTATTTCCATTAACCTGAATCGAAAAATCATTTTTATCTACTGCCGATAAATCATCATTTTCATTACAATAATACCATCCTTCCTTGAGAATATGAATTTTGTAAATATTGTATTTTGATTTGTCCAGATTTTCATATACTACATTACCACTTAAGATTGATATTTGAACTTCGCTAGAGTAGCCGCCCATAATGATGGCAATATTTTTCATATTAAAGAGTTTTATTTAAGAGGTAAAGAGGTTGATTTATGCAACAAATTTATCAATTTTTTTCAAATGAATACCCTTTAGTATTTTTATATCTTTGCGACAAATTAAATAAATATGAGTTTACGAAAATATCTGACTAGCCGCGTTTTCTTTTTGCAAATTGCTGTTGCAATTGCAATCGTAGCAGCTTTGGTTTTTGCCTTTATTTTTTGGCTAGATAGCACTACAAATCACGGTCAAGAAATAGAAGTGCCCAATCTGAGCAAACTTACGGAGCAGCAAGTAAAGGAAAAGGTGGAAGAGTTGAATCTTAACTATGTTCTGCTTGATAGTGTTGATTTCAAAAAAGGATATCCTAAGTACAGCGTTGTGGAGCAAGATCCACTTCCTGGAACGAAAGTAAAAGAAGATAGAAAGATTTACATCAAAATAAATTCCTCGGGATTTACGTCAGTGGTTATACCAGATTTAATCGAGAAAACTTTTAGACAAGCTTCTCCTACGCTTTTGGCTTTAGGGCTAGAAATAGGAGAGATTACCTATGTTCCTTATTTAGGTAAGGATATGGTGAGACAGCTTAAACAAAAGGGGAAAGTATTGAAACCTGGAGATAAAGTAATGAAAACATCTAAAATTGATGTTGTATTAGGTGACGGGAAAGTAGCATTTGATGAAAATGATATGATTGAACCTTTAGAAAATCTTGAAGATGGTGAATAATGTAGAGGACAATGTGGAGGAAGAAGGACTTTTTGAGCATTTTAGATTTGACGTTCCAAAGGGACAATTATTGTTGCGCATCGATAAGTATTTGATGAATATGATTCAAAATGCAACTCGCAACAAAATTCAGAGTGCTGCTACTTCGGGCGATATTTATGTAAATGATATTGCAGTAAAATCCAATTATAAGGTAAAACCAGGAGATGTAATTCGCATTTTGTTGACCCATCCTCCGTATGAAAATCGAATAGATCCAGAGGATATTCCTTTGGATATCGTGTATGAAGATGACGCCTTGCTGCTTCTTAATAAGGAGCCAGGAATGGTTGTGCATCCTGGACACGGAAATTACACTGGAACACTAGTGCACGCACTGGCTTTCCATTTTGATAATCTTCCAATGAATAGTAGCGAACGACCAGGATTGGTACACAGGATTGATAAAGATACTTCGGGATTGCTAGTTATTGCTAAGACCGAAGCCGCGATGACGCATCTCGCAAAGCAGTTTGAGGCAAAAACTTCTGAGCGTGAATATATTGCCCTTGTTTGGGGAAATGTCAAAGATGACGAAGGCACAATTACTGGAAATATCGCAAGACACGTCAAAGATCGAATGCAAATGGCGGTTTTTGAAGATGAAACTATAGGAAAACCTGCAGTTACGCACTACAAAGTTTTAGAACGATTAGGTTATGTAACCCTGATATCTTGCAAATTAGAAACAGGTCGTACTCATCAAATACGCGTGCATCTCAAGCATATCGGGCATACCTTGTTTAATGACGAACGTTACGGTGGTCATTTAATTTTGAAAGGAACCACTTTTACCAAGTACAAACAGTTTGTGGAAAACTGCTTTAAGATTTTGCCACGTCAGGCTCTGCACGCAAAAACGCTGGGTTTTGTGCATCCTACAACTGGCGAAACTATGCGTTTTGATACAGAACTACCTTCAGATTTGTCCGACGTTATCGAGAAATGGCGCGGTTATGCACAAAGCAAAAGTATAGAAGAGGAGGAGTAAAACACTTTTCAATTTAAATATCGATGACCTGAAGTACAACTATTTCAGGTCATTTTTTTTTATAACAATAATTTTTTGGCTTTCGCCGAAAGAATCTAAGTTCACGTATTATTGATAATTTTCAAGTTATCGACTTTTATCATATCTAGCAAAAGTGATTTTGACTTCGGTTGAAGTTATAATGCTGAAATTGAAGTTTTCTAAAAGAAAGGATTTGAAAACGATATGTTGTTTGTGAAAGCACTCACGCCATCTGGTGCTTGCTGTGACGAGTACCTACTTACAATTAGAAAATTAATCGGAGCGTCTGTGACGCGGCTAATTATAAAACAGATGCTCGTTGTAATAAACCGCGTTGCAAACGCTTTGTTTGCGTCTTGCAAGAAAGTAGCTACTCGTTGTAAACGAGCACCAGAAACGTAAAATAAATCACTTCCATCGAAAAGCCAAATCTACTTTGCTAAGAATCTAAAAACTTCTTAACCAACGACAATTTAGCCGAAAGAACTATCTCTTATAGCTTCCTCCTTAATAGAGAATCGAATTGAATACAGAATGCATTCGGCGAAAGCCAAAAAACTATTATTCTACTAATCGCATAATTTCTTAAACCAACGACAATTTAGCCGTAAGAACTTCCTCTTATAATTTCCTTCTTAAATATGATAAGTAGTTTTGAAAACGTTACACCTTCGGCGAAAGCCAAAACATTGTAAGCGCGATAGAAAATAAGATTGAAATTTCGTATTTTTGAGATCATCATAAAAAAATCAAATGAAAATAGTCCTGTCGCCAGCCAAGTCACTTGACTTTGAAACCGCATTACCAGTCCAAAAACATACAAAACCAATTTTTCTGGATGAAGCAAAGGAGATTCAGCATCAGTTAAAAACAGAAACTCCTGATGATTTGTCTAAACTGATGTCGATTTCGCAAAAATTATCAGATTTAAACTGGCAGCGAAATCAAGATAGAATATTTAATACCAAGATTTCTGAAACTTCAAGACAAGCAATTTATGCTTTTAACGGTGATGTTTATACTGGACTTGACGCTTATTCTTTGGATGAAGACAAAATAAATTCTCTTCAAGATTCTCTGCGAATTCTATCTGGATTATACGGAATCCTTAGACCACTTGATGTTATGGAGGCATATCGGCTGGAAATGGGTATTTCGCTTCCTGTTGGGCATAACAAAAATCTATATGAATTCTGGAAACCGAGAATTGTCGCGGCATTAAATAAGGAATTGAAAAAAGATGAACTTTTTATCAACCTTGCAAGCAACGAATATTTCTCGGCAATAGACACAAAAGCCTTGAAAGTTCCTGTGATAAAACCTGAATTTAAAGATTACAAAAACGGCGATCTCAAAATAATCACTTTTTACGCAAAGAAGGCGAGGGGAATGATGGTTCGATTTATTGCCGAAAGTAATGCACAGACGGCGGACGATTTAAAACATTTTGATTATGACGGGTATGGTTTCGACAGTAAGTTGTCAACTGACACCGATCTGATATTTACACGTTAAAAATCACAAATGGCAGTAGTTTTATCTACAGCTTGTAGTAAATTAGCAACTCCCATAAAAAAATAAAACAATAATTATGATCAGAAAAACAGTAATGCTCTCCTTATTATTCTGCGCAACCACGATGTTTGCCCAAGACGATTTGGTAAATAAAGTTATAAATAACGCGTCAATTAGTTCGAAATTTGATTTTAAAGATGTCATTGATATCGAGAATTCATCTATCAAAAATCAAGGTTCGGCTGGTACTTGCTGGAGTTATTCTGGTAATTCATTCTTGGAGAGTGAAATGCTTAGACTTGGAAAAGCACCTGTCGATTTAGCAGAAATCTATACGGCTAGACAAGTTTATTTATCAAAAGCACGCAATTATATTTTGATGAACGGCAATATGTCGCTAGGTGATGGTGGTGAGCCACACGATGTGATCAATATGATCAAAAAATATGGAGCAATGCCACAGATTGCTTATACCAATGAAGATTACGGAAAAGGAAAGTTGAAATCTGCTACTTTCCAGAAGGATTTTAAAGCGATTTTGGATACTTATATGAAGAATCCTGATCCTAAAAAAGGAATTTCGTGGGTAAAAGATATCAACGATTATCTAGATAAAACTTTAGGAAAAGTACCTACTACATTTACATATTTGGGCAAAACGTACAATCCACACACTTTTGCCAAAGAGGTGGTGGGAATTGTTCCTGAGCAATATGTAGAGATTACATCTTATATGGATAGCCCTTATTATGAGAAAATGCTAGTTCCTGTTCCTGATAACTGGAGTTATGATATGGCCTACAATGTGCCGATGACAGAAATGACAGACGTAATTGATGTAGCACTAAAGAACGGATATTCTGTTGCTTGGTCTACAGATGTCACAGAAGATTATTTTAGCTGGAAAAATGGAGTAGCACACGTGCCAAATGTTGATTTGTATAATATTACAGATAGCGAGCGTAAAAAGTTTTTTGATAAACCAATTCAAGAAAAAGTAATTACTGAAGATATGCGTCTTGAAGGATTGTACAGTCTTTATACAACTGACGACCACGCAATGCAGATTGTAGGAATTGCAAAAGATCAAAACGGAAAAGAGTACTATAAAATTAAAAACTCTTGGGGTGATAAAAATGACTACAAAGGATATTTGTATGTATCGAGAGCTTTTGTTCAGTTGAAAACTACTAGCATTTTATTGCATCAAGATGCACTTTCAAAAGAACTTACTTCTAAGCTGAAAGCATAAAAAAATATTTTATCCATAAAAAAAACCCAATCTCGCGATTGGGTTTTTTTATGTTCTAAATCGAAATGATTAGTACACTAAGTTTACGTTGATAGTAAAATCATCATAGATTGCTTTGTCTCCTAGGTTTTCGAAGAAAGAACCTGATTTGTATTTAATATCATACTTCGTTCTATTCACTTTAAAAGTTGTAGAAGCTGTTGATGAATTTGCTTTCAGATCAAAAGTTACAGGATTTGTAATTCCTTTCATAATAAGATCGGCAGTAACTGTGTAAATTTGGTTCGCTTTTGGAGTTACTTCTCTAAAAACTAATTTAGCTTCAGGATAAGTGGCAGTATTAAAGAAATCTTCCGATTTTAGGTGCCCTTCAAGCTTTGCTTTACCTTGATCTACAGTAATATCTGTTACAGTAATTGTATTCATAGCAATTGTAAATGTACCACCTACAACTTTGTTTTTGTCTAGAATAAGTGTTCCTGAAGATAGATCTACAGTACCATCATGTTGTCCTGTAACTTTTTCGCCAATCCATTTTACTTGACTTTTGGCAGTGTTGATTGTCTTTGTTTGAGCTACAATCGATGTTGTTGTAAAAGCCAAAATAGCAATGGCTAGCGTTTTTAAGTTTTTCATTGTAAAAAAATATTTATTAAGGATTAAGATTTACGTAATTTATCCAACAGAGCATTGAGTTGTTGGAGTTCGGCATCATTTAATTTTGCTGAGAAAGCAGCGTCATACCTTTCAATTTTTGGATCTAATTCTTCCAGTATATCAAAACCTTTGTCAGTAAGTTTTATTTCGATTTTTCTTCGGTTAGACGGGCATACATTTCGAGTAACCATATCTTTGAGTAGTAGTTTGTCTACAAGTCTAGTTGTATTACTTGTTTTTGCCACCATTCGCTCTTGAATACACTGCATATTGAGAATGTGATTTTTTTGTCCGCGAAGTATTCTCAACACATTAAACTGCTCGGCAGACAACTCATAAGGCTTGAGTAACTCGTTAAAATTCTCGGTTGCAAAATGATTTGTAATTGTCAGGTTTAGCAATGTTTTCTTTGCTAGTGACATTGGTTTTTGAGTTTTTATTATTTCTTCAATTGTCATATATCAATACAATATTTGTATATACAAATGTATCAAAATTTTAGTTGTAGAAAATTATAAAAAGTTATTACTTTGTTAAAACAAATAAACAATAGTTTTAACTAACATTTACCTATGGATTTATCGCAAAAACAATGGACTGACCAAATTGAAAATCAGGATAATGCAATAATAATTGATGTACGAACTCCCGCAGAATGGGCAGAAGGAATTATCCCGAATGCGCTGTTGATTGACATCTATT
>JBBSRP010000168.1:0-6739 GCA_038242935.1 Flavobacteriales bacterium | reverse complement strand
TCATTTTGATATCACAAATATAACAAATACATGAGTACAACGACAACTACAATGCCTTTCGTAGCCTTTAAAGTAAAAGATATTTCACTTGCAGCGTGGGGAAGAAAAGAAATTGAACTTGCAGAAGCAGAAATGCCAGGATTAATGGCACTAAGATCAGAATACAAAAACGAACAACCTCTTAAAGGTGCTCGTATTGCAGGATGTCTACACATGACTATCCAAACTGCAGTACTTATTGAAACTCTAATTTCACTGGGAGCAGAAGTTACATGGTCATCATGTAATATATTTTCGACTCAAGATCAAGCAGCAGCAGCTATTGCAGCAGCTGGAATTCAAGTTTACGCTTGGAAAGGTCTTAACGAAGAAGATTTTGACTGGTGTATCGAACAAACATTATTTTTCGGCGAAGACCGTCAACCATTGAACATGATTCTTGACGACGGTGGCGATCTTACCAATATGGTAATTGATCGTTATCCAGAACTTGTTGCAGGAATTAAAGGACTATCTGAAGAAACAACTACGGGAGTTCACAGATTATACGAAAGAGTAAAAGCTGGAACACTTCCAATGCCAGCAATTAATGTTAATGACTCGGTTACTAAATCGAAATTTGACAATAAATACGGTTGTAAAGAAAGTGCAGTTGATGCTGTAAGACGCGCAACAGACATTATGCTTGCTGGAAAAAGAGTAGTAGTTTGTGGATACGGAGACGTAGGAAAAGGAACTGCAGCATCTTTTAAAGGAGCTGGTTCGATAGTTACTGTTACGGAAATTGATCCAATTTGTGCGCTTCAAGCTGCAATGGACGGATTTGAAGTTAAAAAACTAAATACTGTTGTTGCAAATGCTGATATTATCATCACAACAACTGGAAATAAAGATATTGTTCAAGGATCTCACTTTGAGCAAATGAAAGACAAAGTTATCGTTTGTAATATTGGTCACTTTGACAACGAAATTGATATGGCTTGGTTAAACGGAAACCACGGTGCATCAAAAGACGAAATCAAACCACAGGTTGACAAATATACGATTGACGGAAAAGATATTATCATTCTTGCCGAAGGTCGTCTAGTAAACTTAGGTTGTGCTACAGGACATCCAAGTTTTGTAATGAGTAACTCATTTACAAATCAGACTTTGGCTCAAATCGAGTTGTGGAAAAATTCTGCTAACTACGAGAATGATGTTTATATGTTGCCAAAACACCTTGACGAAAAAGTTGCTGCTTTGCACCTTGCGAAATTAGGAGTAGAACTTGAAACATTAAGAGATGATCAAGCGTCTTATATTGGTGTTGACGTAAAAGGTCCATTTAAACCAGAATATTACAGATACTAGTTTATCAGATATATATTTTTAGGAAAAGCCTTTGCGTTGCAAAGGCTTTTTTATTCTGTCAAGTGAAAACTATCATCGCGGATAACTCTCAATTAAATTAATCTGAATAGTTTGATATTCCTCGGGTGTGACAAATTTTCCTTTTGAAGGTCGTTCGATTTGTATCGACTTGTCCTTTATATCAAATTCAATTTTGGATGCGTAAAAGTAAATTCCTGTACTAAAACGTCCTTCCAACACTAATCCCGGCAAACCATCAAGCCCTCTTGCCCTTACTGATACGGAATTTCAGGAGTAAACCATAACTTCTGGATAAGATACTATTTCGCGCTCTCTGCCACCATCATAATCTCGTACTTCGCAAGTAGCTTTATAACATTTGTAGCCGCTGATCATTTACTTTCAAAAGTAATAGTCCACTTATATTCATCATAAGACCTCTGAATGTTAAAAAGCTTATCTGCAAAATTAGTTTGTGTTATTTTTTCTTTTTTTGCAATGTCCTTATAATAAATTCCATCACCGTTACTAACTTTTACAGCTGCTTTCGACGCATTACCACTTGTACTATAGAGCTTATCTACAACCTTGAAAATACTTTTAACTTTTGTAAAAAAAAGATTGAATTCAATTTCTTGCTGAGCAATTCAAATTTCTGCAAAATGTTCTTTTATCTCTGCGCTAATACTAGTTGTTTTTGGAGATTCGTTTAATATCCGACCAATTTTATAAGTTACACAAGAAATTTCGGTTTTAAGTTTTGCTTCTTGAGGAAGAGTATGCCCAAGCACGATAAATAATAAGGAAAATAATATATTGTTCATTTTTTGAATAATTGATATAAATATTAGCTGCAACTCTGAGAACAAGCAATATTTGGAGATAAATATATAAGAAAGTTCTATACGGTCAGGTGTAAATTTGTCCATCTAATAGAATAAAACTTACTAATAGCTTATAAGCACCTTTCCAAATTTATTTTTATTGAATTTCGATCTTGCTGCTTTTTAACTACTTCTGTATACAAAATTTTAATATATTTGATACAAACCAATAAAATCCTTATTTATTATGAAAAAGCTAATTTTTACTCTTGCAATATTCGGATTGTTATTTACAACCTCATGCAAGAAGGACACAACAAAAGAAACTATAATTGAATCTGATGCCACAGGAACAACCGTAACTACGGAGACAACTACTGAACGAAATTACGATCCGAGAATGGAAAGTGCAGAATTGAAATTGAAAAACGCCGAACGCGAATTGCAAGCTGCAAAAGATAATGGTGATGCTGAAGCAGAAGTAGCAGCGCAAAGAGTAGCTGACAATGCAAAAATGGCTTGGGAACGCACAAAAGCGAGTTTTGAAGAAGCGGGACGAGAAACTGAAGATGCGATGAATCGTGCTGGCGAAAAGGGAAGAGAAAATTATAACGAAGCTTTAGAAAAAGCAAAGATTAAATAACGAATGAGAATCCCGCAACTCGCGGGGTTTTTTGAATTAGAAAAGATCTAATACATTCTTCTGATTTTGCTTATAAAGATCTAAAATCAATTGTAATTAACTCCAAAAAAAAATGTCTCGAAATCAATTCGAGACATTTTAATAATATTATTATTATTATTATTAGCTGTTAGATCGAAAACTTCAGTACGCCGATTTGATCTTTTGCATTTAAGATAATCTCGTTTTTGTTTACAATGCGACTATTAGAAATGTTTGGTCTAATCTTACTTTCCTTATAAGAATAGATAGCTTGTTTATCCATTTCGCCCATTGCATTTACTGTCATCAGCATTAATGCATTTTTAGAATCTGACGAAAAAACTTTCTTAGTACTACGCTTTGTATCATTATCTGTTTCGGCCAAAGCATTCTTCTCTAAATCTTCATAAATAATGTACGTATTACCATTATAATATGTTGCTAATATAGAAGGGTTGGCGGCATTCATTTGATATTTAGGCATTTTTGAAACGGATTGCACATCACCTTTACTATCCATATGAACTACAGCGACATCACAATAATAATATCTATATCTTGTAGTTGTAGCTCCATTTGGAGCGGTTGTAGATGTAATCACAAGTTTATACTGCTCAGCAACCAAGACTGCGCCACCATCAGGTTTGTAAAAGATATTCTTTATAACATAAGGAACATAATCTGAACTTTTTTTAGGATCTTCTGGATACAAACCTTCCAAATCTACCTTTTTTGCAAATTTTACCACCTGTGTTTTACAGTCTATAACAGTCGTAAACAATTCATCTGAAATTAAAGTCTTTTTCCCTTTTCCAAAAAATCCTTTGTTTAGAATTTTTAAAAGTCCTGCAACAATCATCGTATTATTTTCACCTGGAATTAGTCCAATAGATTCGATGTCACGATCTGGATAATCAAAGTCGAATTCTTTATCTTCATTATCATTACTGAAAGTGAAAAGCTTAAAAGAATAGAGACTTTGATCCTTTTTTGCATCTTTCTTCTCCTTGTCAATTTTTGCAAGCACATATACATTTCCCAAATTGTCAACGGTCACACTTTCCATAGAGTAATCAGTTGATTTAATCGGCAAAGTAACCGACTTTTGGAATATTACTTTAGAGAAAGATGTGTTGTACACTTTGAGATTTAGGCTGCTAGGATCTTTCTTTCGACCTTTTTCCTGATTGTAAACTAAAACTTTTGTCGAATCGGGAGAAATACTTTTTATTCCAAAACGCTGTGCATCATCTGCTGCCTCGTCAAGAACGTAAATTTTGTCGCTTGTCTTAAGATTCAAATCGGTGATTGCTCCGTACAAGTATTTCTTGTCTTCTTTTCTTAATTCTTCTTGAACAAAATGCAAGATTTTGTCATTTACGAAATATGCGCCACCATATCGTTTCTTTTTCGAATCAAAATCTAGCTGCAAGGCATTCTCGCTAATCATATTAAGACCCTTGTCATATTTACGAATAATCATCCGATTATCATTGTCTTTATAACGCGTATAATACATCCCGTCTTTGGCACCTAAGACATAAACCGTTTCCTTTGTTTTGATCTTGTCAGACCATCTCAGATCGGCTTTCTGTGCAAAACTTGCTACCGAAAATAGCAATAAAAAAAAATAATGGTATTTCATAAATTTATAATTAAGTTTGGATAAAATTAACATATTTTTACACTTCACAAATTATTATTTCACTTTTATGAGAAAAATTTTACTTTGCTGCTCTGCAGCTTTTTTATTTAGCGGGTCTGTCCTTGCACAATCTACAAAAGACTCTGTTTCTACTCCTACCAAAATCCGTGTTTACAGTCCAACTGTCAGTGCCGAAAAAAAAGATAACTCTTATAAATGGGTTGTAAAAACTGACGTTCTTAAATATCTTACAGGTGAATTTGCGGTGATTGGTGAGTATAGATTTGCAAAAAAACTAAGTGCAGAAGTATCTGTTGGCGCTACTTACGGTTTTAATACAGTAGATTTATTTCTAGAAGATTATGATGATAATGAAAATTCCAAAGCCACGATGGGCGGTGCTTATAGAGGAGCACTAAAATTTTACCCTTCCTCAGACTATGATGCGCTGGAAGGATGGTCTTTTGGTGTCCAAGTCTTTACAAAGTCTAATAATAGAGATTACAATACTGATTCCTATAATGAAGAAACTTCAAATCTATCGGGGAAATCAAGCAGTTTAAAAAAGACAGGCCTGGCATTGTTAATTGCACATCAAGCATTTCAAGATAGCAATATTACGTTTGAATGGACTCTTGGATTAGGATTTGTAAACGCTACAAATAATTACTTTGAATCGCAATATGATTATAACACAGAGTCGTATAATCTTAAAGAATTTAACGTAAAAGAAAGTGTGCCAGATCTTCAGATAGGATTTAGGTTAGGGTTTGGAAACTAGAGATTGGAGAATCGGGATTAGGGATTTGAGATTAGGGAATACTAAAAAGGAATAAAGGGTTGGGAAAATAATTATTATTTTTTGGAGCTATTGCTTCGCCTGTTCGCCCTACGGAACTCGGGTCGCGCTATGCACTTTAATTCCTCGTTGCAAGGCTTTTTTCCAATGCAATAATCCCGATGGTTATCGGGACCGTTGGTCGCTCTTTTATCTCAGGAAAAAATAGCCCCGCTGCTGCGGGATTTGCTTCGCCCGTTCGCTTCGCTCGGGTCCGCTCCTATCACGGCTAAAGGGGGATTCGGGATTGAAGGATTGTATAATGTATAATGTAGATTGTAAAATTGTAGATTGTAGGTTGTAGATTGTAGATTATACGATTAAAATATATTAGTGCTCAGATCACTAATCAAAAAAAGCCCATATATTTGGGCTTTTTTTATTTTGAACGTTTTTCGAAATTTAGCTTTTGGTGCTTATTAGAGGTTGTGCAGTTTTAGTAGAAATAAAACAAAAACCCGATATGATTTCAAATTTTTGAGATTAGTTTCATATCAAAGCGGCCAAAATCCTCGATGGGAAATTTGACAACATCTCATAATGAGATGAATAAGTTTATCAAGGGGTTAGATGTTTTCGAAATTGATGTCTGACTTGTGAAAACGTTGATGGAGGTATAGTTAAATGGAACACATATCTGCGAGAGGGATAGTAGTGGAAATCCTTTGTTGTGGCTTTGCGGAGCAAAAGCTACAACAAAGATTGGGAACGGAAAGCCCGACCTGAGCCAAATGAAAAATTGAACTTTACCGAAAACACTCTAGCGAAGGGCTCGCCATAATAGGAAATAGGAGAATGGAGATTCGGAATTGGGAATTTGGAAATAGGCAATAGGATCTCGCAAATGATATAACATCTCACACTAAGGCACAAAAAAAGCCCACAAATGCGGGCTTTTATATTTGATAATTCAAGATTACTATGCTTCGAATGGAAGGATAGAAACGTATGATTTATTGTCTCTTTTCTTTTGGAACTTAACAACTCCATCAACTCTTGCATGCAAAGTATGATCCTTGCTAATGTAAACGTTTTCTCCTGGATTATGTTTTGAACCTCTCTGTCTTACGATGATGTTCCCAGCAATAGCAGCTTGTCCTCCATAAATCTTAACACCTAGACGTTTTGATTCTGATTCTCTACCATTCTTCGAACTACCGACACCTTTCTTGTGAGCCATGACGTATAATTTTTAATTGTTAATATTATTCTGCTTGTGCTTCAGCTGTAGGTTTTGCCTTAGGAGCTTTTTCCTCTACAGATTTTTCGCTTTTTGCAGCAGTCTTCTTAGCAGCAGCAAATGTGATACCTGAAATTTGAATCTGAGTCAAAAATTGACGGTGACCATTTTTCTTTTTGTATCCTTTTCTTCTTTTCTTTTTGAAAACAATTACCTTGTCTCCTTTTAAGTGCTG
>JBBSRP010000167.1:0-6757 GCA_038242935.1 Flavobacteriales bacterium | reverse complement strand
GCAGGGTTGGCATTTGCAGGATTAAGTGCTTTCTGGACTACTTTGGTTTTCTTGATGGAAGATAATTTTGGCTATGGTAGTGGAGTTACCGGTGCCTTCGGGTTGTTTGGTGTTGTTGGCGCACTTGCGGCAACGGTTGTTGGGAAAATGAATAACCGAGTTAGCTCGAACAAAATAATTATATATGCTGCGGTGTTGCTAATAGTATCTTGGGTTATCTTTTACTTCTCTGCGCATTCCATTATCGGTTTGATTACTGGAGTAATTTTAGTAGATTTAGGAATGCAGGCTTTGCATATCACCAATCAGAATATAATTTTCTCGTCGAATCCTGAAGCTCGAAATCGAGTGAATACTATTTATATGGTAGGATTTTTTGTTGGTGGAGCGGTCGGTACAGTTTTGGGAGCCGAAGCTTGGAAAAATTACGGATGGACAGGAGTAGGAGGGCTAGGGCTAATATTATCGGTTTTGATATTAGTCGTTCATCTAATTTTTGAGAAGAAAGTTGCAAAGTAAATTTAGAAAATAGACTTTTTGAGATTGTAGAATTTATTAATTTATTGAAAGAAGAATTATGGCTAAGACTTTAGAATCAAAGGACAAGAAATATTTGAAACGTTGTCTTGAATTGGCAACCGAATCGCTTGAGGCGGGAGATGCGCCATTTGGATCTATTTTGGTAGACAAAGACGGAAAAATTATTGCAGAAGGTAGAAATCGTGTAAATGAATTTAATGGTTTAGCACATCCAGAAATCGAAATGGCTCGTTGGGCAGCGGATAATTTAACCGAAGACGAAAGAGCAACAACGACTATGTACACAAGTGGTGAGCATTGCACAATGTGCTCTAGAGCGCACGGATTAGTTGGAATAGGAACACTTGTATATTTAAGTTCAGGAGAACAGCTTTTTGAATGGCAGAAGGAATTTGGAGCTGCTCATTCAAAACTAAATTATATAAAAGTTGAAGATATAATCAAGAATTTGGAAGTTCGAGGCCCGGCAGAAGGAGAGTTATTAGAAGAAATAAAAAACTTGCAAAAAAAGTTTTATCAGAAATAATCGAAACGTTTTATAAAAAGAAACTTCCCTAATACAAGATGTGTTAGGGAAGTTTTTTTATTTAGTCCAGTGTTTGTTCTCCACCGCCGTTGACAAACAAAACCTGTCCACTTGTCCAGTTGGAGATTGGAGCGGCAAAATATAAGACTGCTCCTGCAATATCTACAGGTTCGCCAAGTCGTTTAAGAGGTGTGTGAGCTAACATTCTTTTTTCAATCTCGGGAGTCAGTACGGTACTTAAAGCGTGAGTGCGAACGGCTCCAGGTCCGATAGCGTTGATTCTAATTTCGTCTGGGCCGTAATCAAAAGCTAGATTTCGAGTCATGTGGTTAATAGCAGCTTTGGAAGAGGCATACGCACTAATTGCTGGGCTTTTGTTTACAGATGCCATTGACGACATATTAATAATACTTCCGTATCCTGCTTTTTTCATGTGAGGAGCAACGAGTTGACAAAGCCTCCACATACTAAAAACATTCATTTCATAAACTTTTATAAATTGTGCAACTTCAATATCATACGGACTTTCTTTTCCAGCGCCACCGCCACCTACGTTATTAACCAAGATTTCAATTGATCCGAATTCAGCAACAGTTTTGTCTACCAAATTTACTAGAGCTTCATCTTTAGTAACGTCGCAATCGATAGCAATCGCTTTTCCGCCTGCATCAACGATTTCTTTTGCTGTTGCTTTTGCAGCATCAAGATTATAATCAGAAACGACTACGTTTGCTCCATAAGCAGCTAGCATTTCGCAACTAGCTTTTCCAATTCCTGCAGCACCACCCGTAACGATTGCAGTTTTCCCTTTCAAGTCAAAAAAATTCGATGTATCCATAAAGTAAGTATTTAAAATTATTTAAGTCAAAACTTCCTTGACTTTTTTAGAAAATATTTTAGTTATTAATATCTTGATGTCCTTTTTTTCGATTAAAATAAGTCAATCGAAAAAGAAATATCAAGTTAAGAAAAAATTGAATATGGAAACTGCAGATTACAAAATTTTAGCGGGAATTTAGTAGAATGGGGTCAAAGGTAAAAAGTGAACGAATAAGCAGATTTACTATAAAAAAAAGATTCGTGTCACTCTGAGAATGACACGAATCTTTATATAAAATATTATCTAAAAACTATAGGTGAATAACCTCGTCATAAGCAGCGGCTACGGCTTCCATTACAGCCTCACTCATTGTAGGGTGCGGGTGAATAGATTTTAGGATTTCGTGTCCTGTAGTTTCAAGTTTTCTTCCTACAACTGCTTCAGCAATCATATCAGTTACGCCTGCACCAATCATGTGACATCCTAACCATTCGCCATATTTTGCATCAAAGATTACTTTTACAAATCCGTCTGGAGTACCAGCTGCTTTTGCTTTTCCTGATGCTGAAAATGGGAATTTACCAATTTTTAATTCGTATCCTTTTTCTCTTGCTTGTTTTTCTGTCATACCTACAGATGCAATTTCTGGAGTTGCATACGTACATCCAGGAACGTTTCCGTAATCAATAGGATCTACTGCAAGACCTGCAATTGTTTCTACACATGTAATCCCTTCTGCAGATGCAACGTGAGCAAGTGCCTGTCCTGGAACAACGTCGCCAATAGCGTAATATCCAGGAATATTTGTTTGGTAGAAGTCATTTACTAATATCTTGTCGCGATCTGTAGCAATTCCTACTTCTTCTAGTCCGATATTTTCGATGTTTGATTTGATACCTACTGCAGACAATAAAATTTCTGCTTCGATTTCAATCTCTCCTTTTGCTGTTTTTACAGTTGCTTTTACACCTTCGCCAGAAGTATCAACTTTTTCTACTGAAGCATTAGTCATAATTTTGATTCCTGCTTTTTTCATAGATTTTTCCATTTGTTTAGAAACATCTATATCTTCTACAGGAACGATATTTGGCATAAACTCAACAATAGTAACATCTGTTCCCATTGAATTATAGAAATGTGCAAATTCAACTCCGATAGCTCCTGATCCAACAACAATCATAGATTTTGGTTGTTTTTCTAAAGTTAAAGCTTGACGGTATCCAATTACTTTCTTACCATCTTGAGGTAGATTTGGCAATTCACGAGAGCGAGCTCCTGTAGCAATAATGATATGATCTGCAGAATATTCTGTCGTTTCTTCGTCATTTTTTACAGATACTTTTTTTCCTAGTTTAAGAGTTCCAAAACCGTTGATAACATCAATTTTATTCTTTTTCATCAGGAATTGAACACCTTTGCTCATTCCATCAGCAACGTCTCTAGAACGACCTACAACCGCCGAAAAATCTTTGTCAAACTCAGAAATAGTCAATCCATAATCTGAAGCGTGTTTTAGATAATCAAAAACTTGGGCAGATTTAAGCAAAGCTTTTGTTGGGATACATCCCCAGTTTAGGCAAATTCCGCCAAGACCTTCTCTCTCGATAATGGCTACTTTTTTTCCTAATTGAGAAGCTCTAATTGCAGCTACATATCCACCAGGGCCACTTCCTAAAATAATGATGTCGTATTTCATCTTATAATTTATTACTGTTCAAAAAATATCTAATTTGTAAAGTATTTGCTTAGCGCAAAATTTCTGTCTGCGAAAATAAGGAATATATATTAAAATAGGAATTTCAGCGGCGTTTATCTGCTTATTCCAATGGTAATCTATACTTCTTTTTTAAAGGGAGGTCGCGCGAAGGACGGGAGCGGCATCCTTTTCTGGAGCCTGCGGAAGAAAAGATATAGTGGACGGCCTGACCCAAAGGGTCGCGCCCAAACAAAAATTACAATTCAAAGTTATCTTCTTGAACTTCTACACTAATATCTTGCTCCGTGAGAAATTGCGAATTGTACAAATGCTGGTAAAATCCTTTATTCTTTAATAAAAGTTCGTCGTGAGTACCTTGCTCCACAATCTTTCCTTTTTCCATAACCACAATTTTATCGGCGTTCATAATCGTAGCAAGTCTGTGGGCAATAACGATTGAAGTTCTACCTTTTGTCACGGTTTCAGTAGCTTTCTGAATCAACTCTTCCGAGTATGAATCGATAGAAGAGGTGGCTTCATCCAAAATTAAAATTCCAGGATTGCTCACATAAGCTCGCAAAAACGCAATTAATTGACGCTGTCCAGAAGACAACATTGCACCACGCTCTTTTACATTATAATCATAGCCATTAGGCAATTCCATAATAAATTCGTGCACGCCAATAACCTTTGCAGCCGTGATCACATCCTCGCGACTCACTTGGGGATTGTTGAGCATAATGTTGTTCATAATCGTATCGGCAAACAAGAAAACATCTTGCAGTACGACTGCGATTTCACTGCGAAGGGAGTCCAAAGTGTAGTGATTTATGTCTTCGCCATCAATGCAAATCGAACCACTTTTGATTTCGTAAAAGCGATTTAGAAGATTAATAATTGTTGATTTTCCTGCTCCCGTTGCGCCTACAATAGCGACCGTCTGACCAGGTTCAATATCCAAATTAATTCCTTTTATAACTTCCTCATTGGGAATATATGCAAAATGAACATCTTTGAATTCAATTTTTCCTGTAAAGTTTTTAGCTATAATTGTACCGTCAATTTGCGTCTGATCTTCGGTGTCTAAAATCGCAAAAACCCTATTGGCGGCGATCATTCCCATTTGCATCTCGTTAAATTTGTCAGCAATCTGACGCAGTGGATTAAAGAGCATTCCAATAAACATTGTGTATGAAAACAAATCTCCAAAAGTGGTTGTGTTGTCGCCACCCATGATCTTCATTCCTCCATACCACACTACAAAACCGAGTGTGAGCGAAGTAATAATATCTGCAATTGGAAAGAAAACAGAGTTGTACCAAATCGTTTTTACCCAAGCATCTTTATGTTTGGCATTAATAGTTTTAAATTTCTCCGCTTCAATGTATTCTCGATTAAAAAGCTGTACGATTTTCATTCCTGTAACACGTTCTTGCACAAATGTATTAAGGTTTGAAACTTGATTACGAACTTCCTCAAAAGCGACTTGCATTTTACGTTGGAAAACTCTGGTAATAATCAATAGGATTGGCATTGCTATTACGACAATCCAGGTTAATTTCCAGTTCATATAAAACATGAAAATTAAGATTACAAACATCTTCATCAAGTCACTTAATATCATAAAAAGTCCTTGGCTAAAAATTCTTGCAATTGCTTCGATGTCGCTCACAGCGCGGGTTACCAATTGACCAACAGGTGCGTTATCAAAATACTTCATTCGGAAACGTAGAATATGTCCAAACATTTTTATTCGGATGTCTTTTACAATGTCTTGACCAAGCCAGTTTGCCCAGTAGACGAAGAAAAACTGAGATAAAACCTCTAAAATAAGTACAACGCCCATCAGAATAACGTACATCAAAAGTCCGTTCTTGTCGTTGGTTTGTAAATATCCATCCACCGTTTGCTTCAGCAAATACGGGCGTAATGCCGCAAAAACCGAGAGCGAAATCGCAAATGCAATAACGCCATTAAACCTACTTTGATAGGGTTTTGTAAATTTTAATATCCTTTTGAAAAGGCCTGTATCAAATGCTTTTGCTTTCATTTATCTTTTTTAAGGAGCAGTTCGCTTTGCAACCGCACCGCTTTTTAATTCAAATAAAATACCTTCATATTTGAAGAAAAATATTATTTCAATTAGGAATATAATCATAATCAACTGCCGTAAGGTACAAACCGTGGGCTGGAACAGAAAATCCAGCTTCCGATCTATTTTTACTATCGATTATCAATTCAAATTCTTCCAATGTTATTTTGTGTGTTCCCACATTAATTAGCGTGCCTACAATGGCACGAACCATATTGCGCAAAAAACGATCGGCACTTATAGTGAAAATAAGTCGATCTCTGGATATCTGCCAATTTGCGTGGGTGATTTTACAACGAAAGTTATTAACTTCCGTGTGCACTTTAGAAAAGCTTTCAAAATCACTTTTTTGCAGCAAAATTTCTGCAGCCAAATTCATCAATTCTAAATCTAAAATATGTCGAAAATACCAACTTCCGTCTACATCAAAAGGATTTTTGTATTGATTTATATGGTATTGATATGTGCGTTTTTTAGCGTCAAATCGAGCATGAGCATCTTCGGCAACAGCCATAATATCTAAAATTGCGATATCCTTAGGCAAGAGTGAATTAAGTTTAAAAATGCAGATGTTGGCATCATAAGGTAAAATTTCAATATTAAAATGTGCATACATTATTTTCGCGTGAACGCCGGTATCTGTGCGTCCTGCCGCTACAACCGAGATTTCGCTACGCAAAACTGTTTGCATGGCTTTTTGCAAAGTTTCCTGAACACTTTGGGCATTTGGTTGTATCTGCCAACCGTGGTAGGCAGTCCCTTTGTATGACAATTTTAAAAAATACCTCAATCGCAATTTGATTTTTTGACTGATGCAAAGATACTTATTATTTGAGGAGCTTGGAAATGGCATATTGCAACAAAATGTTAATTTAAAGCCCATTGATTTTTAGTAATTTTACAGGAATTAAATGCAAAACTATCCTTTTAGATGACCCGAATTCTGCTTCTTTCCGACACACATTCCTTTATAGACGATAATATTCTAAACTATGCCGCAACCGTAGATGAGATTTGGCACGCGGGCGACATTGGCATTCTTGCGGTAACTGATGCATTGGCAAAGATAAAACCTCTGCGTGC
>JBBSRP010000166.1:0-6838 GCA_038242935.1 Flavobacteriales bacterium | reverse complement strand
ATAAAATAAAGCGTAAAAATCTACAACTTTACCTCGATGAGTTTGTATATAAATTAAATAGAAGGTATTTTGGAGACAAATTATTCGACAGGCTAGTGATAGCAAGCATCACAGGAGTATGACTAAAAACGGATATACATTATTTTTTTTCAGCAACAGCCCTAATTTTTAATTTTTTCTCATTTATTACAACAGTTTTTAAAATTAAATATTCTTCAATATCTTCTCCTAGCATAATACTAAAACTAAATTGTTGTACGAGGCTAGCAGGTACTGGAAGATTTTTATTAAAAGTAAATTCAATTTCAATCTCCGAGTCAACGATTTCTAAGCGGGAAATTAAGGAGCTATGAAATCCGATTCCGGTCCATGCTTCTCCTTGATCATTATATGGCATCCATGCGCCAGCTCGCTGCCATTCTACACCTGAAGCATTGAGACTCGCAAAAACTTTTATTACAGAATTATGATCGACTTCCCGAACCGTCGACTTTATTCTCTCAATCTTAGCACCATTTGCCACCAGATCATGTGTTGACTCATAAAATAAATTTTTATTATCGCTATTTTTTCCAGCTTTAAAGAAACTGCCTTTAGCGATATAATGTTCATTAATGTTTTTAGATAATTCGACACTTAATAATGCTTTATCTGCACGTTCAGTCTGTCTTGTTAAACCTAACACGTCATTATACATAAAGTGTGTGTGCCTTTCAATAAGTCTGTTGTAACGCTGATTGTATAATTGTTTTAATTGACAGAAAGCTAGTAGCAGCGAGTTGTGAGGGGAATGATCACTTTTTATTTTGAGTTCCTCAGAAAATTTTATTGAAATATAATTACGGAAAGAATTGTGCAACTCGAATAAATTTTCAAAAATTGAAACACTTATTAAATTTGCGCCCTTAAGCTTTTCGTTAATGGTCACATAAGTATCGAGCAGTGCAGGTATAGTTTCATTTTCATTATTGTAAATTATCTTCAAGTCTTGCAGACTTTTCTGGTCAAGTGGTTCAAATTCAGTTTCATTATAGGGTGGTGCTTGATATTTATTATCTTCAAATAGAATAAAATATTCTTTGCTTAGTTGTTCAAAATTTATAAAGATTGATTTCAATCTTTCATTATTTATAATTTCTAAGATTTCAAAATCGCTCTTAGCTTCATTAATGTCTGTGAATGATTTATAAAATAAAAACAGGAATTGTATTATTTGCAATCTTTGATAGTACATTATTTCGTACTCTTTTGCTGATAAAAACATGTCGCTGTTAAAGTGGTTTAGTTGAGCAAGATCTGTAATGAGTTCCTTTAAACCACCTACATCTAGAGATAAAAATTTAGCAAATTTAAATATACTTGATTGCGTTAATAAGTCATTCCAAGTCGAATTGTTGACACCCATATGGTCAAAAAATGTAATATCTTTTGAGATCTCAAGTAAAAAATTCAACTCACCTTCAATGCTACGATCTTTTATACCAAAAGAGTTACTAAGCAATAGAAGATTGTCTTCTGCCACTGACCCCTTTGATAGAGGATAATTTTGGATTTGAGATATTAATTTAGCCACAGTTTTATTGATTTAAATAAAAAGGAAAAACAAAATTATCTTTACTATTCGTTGTTTTAATAATATATTCTAAATTCATTATGTATCTACCTTGATTAGCTTCATCTGCAGAAAATTCTAATTTTAGAGGTCTAATTCTCGTCTCATATAGAGAAATACTTTTGGACAATAGGATTCTCATATAATTTTTAAAATGCTCATTGATCGATTCAAAATGTACAATTCTAAGGGCGCTACCATAATTAGGATGCATTAGCCTCTCGCCAATATGCGTCGTGAAAAGTATATAAAGACTTTGATTGATATCTTCCACTCCTTGAACCATTAATGTTTCATTTCCTTCCACATCAAATTGAGGTGGGAACGCCCAGCCGACACCTATTATATTTTTTTTTTGTTCGTTCATAATTCTTAACCTATTATTACATTTGTTGCTCCCATAACTATTAGAGAAGTCCCATTTGTACATGCATCACCTACTCGCAGTGCTGGCTTACCTTCTATAAAGACAGATAAACTACCAATGGCATACGGCCCTGGTACATTTCCCGAAATTGGCGTCCCGATGTCGCCAACAACCGCCGCTGGCAAATTTCCAATCACTACTGAGGGTGCACCTGCGCCAGTAATTATACCATCTGCCGTACTATCTGATATTCTTGCTGCTAAACTCATCTCTAATTTAATTTTATCAGTGCACCTTTTACTGTAGTTATTCCAGAAGCCACGATGTCTATTTTTGCTGCCTCCATAGTTATTTGATTTGCTGCTTTTATTTTTAGATCTGTTTGACTTTCAATTTTTATACTGCCATTTTTCATCTCTATCTCATTACCATTCTCATCAATTAATGTAATTGATCTATCTTCTTCCGATATAATTATTTTGTTTCCACTTGCTGTTGACACTTCGTGAATTCCTTTATCGTCATCCCAGCTCCATTTCATTCCTTTCTTAGTTACAAAAGATTTGATATAATTTGAGTCATCAGAATTCTCAAACGGCGGTGACTTTGGATTAAATACAGAACCAATGATTACAGGAGAGTCTAAATCATCACCTAGAAAACTTACTAGCACTTCGTCTCCTATTTCTGGAAGTAGGATTAAACCATAATCAGATCCTGCATACGGCGTACTATGTCTGGCCCATAAACCTTCTTGGGCATCCCTCCAAATAGGAATAGTTACTAAAATTCGACTAAGATTGTCAGGATCGTCTTCAATAGCTTGCACGATACCTGAAATAGTTAATGGTTTGATGCTTGCTTCGTTCTCGGACAAATATTTGCTCTTATATGTCTCATGATTTAAACCAAATTGTACATAAGTGCTAAAGCCTCCCTCGCTATAGTCATGCATAATACCAGACACTAGTAGTTGCTTATTATCTAAATCTAAAAATCCTTTAAATTTTATTAAGTCTCCTGGTTTTGGATTAAAATCCGCCTGTATATGTGCCAGGCCATTAATGTCTGAAAATTTTTGAAGATGGTTATACGACTCTAATAAATTGTTTGATTCAATTTCATTGAAAGTCCTATAATTAATAATTTCTTCGTCAGCTTTTATCGCTGATGTATTGCCATAGGAAATTGTATCAGATTTTATAGAGGAGGACTCCAAGGTTGTCAAATCAAGACTTCTTAACACATTGTCAACATTATCTGCTCTTCTATCTTCATCTATTTCTAATTCAAAAACATTTTCTCCATAAGCGGCAGTAACAGAATAAATAGTTTTATCTAAACTAGGAGAGAGTATAATAATCTCTTCATTTTCAGTATAGACATAACAACTATTCATTTCTGCTCTTAAATTTATATAATCCCAATCACTAATACGATGTTTGACACTTTGAGTATGTGCAGTATCTAATTTACCCATTACTGATTGATCAAAATTGACAGTAAATCCATTGTTTTGACAAATGGTTTCAATAATGCTTCTATCACTTGTTGATGAGAAAATTTCTGTTTTTCTAGTCATAGCCATCTTAACTACTTTGCTTTTGGCAATTAGTTTTATTCTATTCCCTTTAATAGAACTTTTAAAATGACGTTTTACGAGAAAACCTTCAAATAGAACTATGTCATGCTCCTCCAAAATTGCTTTTATTACAATTGCTTGCCCACAAGGTGAACTGCTAAAAGAATTGTCATTTATTAGAGCATTTTGGATATTCATATCTTGTTTGATATATATTTCAGCAGAAGTTATATATTGTAGTGATTTCTTTATTTGCACCGAAATGATTTGATAATTTGCAGGCAATAGATTGCTATCGATATACACAATACATGCATATCTGCGATGGTCTAAATTTCCTAATAAATCAGTTAGTCCCATGTCTTATAATTTATTTTTAAATGCCTCTTAAACTGTTTAAATTTTCTGCTCTTGCCATTTCTACAGACTTACTAGCGTTCGCAAATAGAGAAAGAGAGTTTGATATCGTACCCAACATATTTAATGGTTGTTCTAAATCGTCTTCTAATATCTGTTCAAATATATTCAGTTTTGATCCAGCGGTATTTTCGTTAAAAGTCGCTGCGATCGTTGCTCGTAAGGGTATGCCAAGTTGATTAAATAATGTATAGTTTACCGAATAGCTCTCTATCTCGCAGGTAAAAACAAAGGTTCCCCACAGAAGTAACAACTTATTAAGTTTGAGAAAAGACTTTTGAGTGTCCTCGTCTTTGGAATCAAATTTTACCAGTCTCTCAAATTTCATTACCTCAAGAAGAACGTTTCTCTGCTCACCACTGGCTCCCGTGCCATCAATGAGAAACTCAAAACTCATTATCTTTGGAGCTACTGCGGTTATTAGCGATGTATTATTATTAGATCCAGTAATTAATTTATCATCCTTTACAAATAGGTTGTCAACCTTATAGCTGGCGGGATTAAACATAGCTATGAACATGCTCGGATTTTGAAGATCAAAAGGATTTTCAAAACTTTTAAAAGCTAATATGGTCATTTTTAATAGAGGCATAGTTTCAGTTTTTATCGCTGTTTTCTATCACTTAATATTTCCAACACTTTGTCAACCGCTTCTTTTACAATATCATCGATACAGATTTTATCTGTTAAATAAGATTTATTTACTCTTTCAGAAGGCTTCACTTTTTCAATATTCGTCTTAATTATTATTTCATTTATAATTATTGGCATCAGTTTATTTTTTTAAAATATTGATAATATAGCTCTAGTGACTCAATCACAATACTACTGCTTTCAGCATTAAAATTACTAATGCTCCATTTTACAGGATAAGCATTTAGAAATCTGTAGGCAACCAGAGGCTCGGACTTTTCATTGAGCAAAGCCACAATAATGGTGGTTGGCGAGATATTTAGATTCTCTATAGCATCTATTATCCATTCAGTTACTTTTGAATCCACTGACATTCCACGTTTTAACACCAAAGGACTATAGATAGCGCGAGTAGGCAATTTTTGCAAATACTTATTATTACCACCTTCTGCAACCTCCTCCATTTGCAAATCCATACTGATGCCGGAGACATCTTGAAAAGAAATGTCTACGGGATCATTGCTTATTTCAAAACGAACCCAAAAAGAAAAGCCTACTGCTGGATATAATGTCATAATTAGAAATTTTAGACTGCTTCAATCACTAGACCTTCGTGAGCAATTTCAATAGACTCGACAGCTACTTCGTTTGCATCACTTTTTAGATCGGGTGCTACTACTTTTATCGGAAACGCATTTTTAATTCGCCAAATATATACAGGTTCGTGATTTTCATTCAATAAGGAGATGGTGACATTCCTTCGCTCAATTTTGCTTAATGATACCGTGTTCAACCACTGAAAAAATTCATTGTCGTCGTTAAACATTCCTCTCTTTAAGGTAATATTGCCAAATTTTTGCAAACCGGGCATTTTTATCTTATGATATTCAGGACTCGCACCATGACGATATTCTATCAGTTCATTTTCTATATTTAATCCTGTCACTTCTGTAAAACCTACTTTGGATCCGCCCCATTCTACGCTGAAATGAAATTTTGGTAAGGGATAATTTGCCATAATAATTGTAATTTATAGTTATGATAAAGCTAGTTTATGAGAAAAACGAAGAATGATAAATTCGGCAGGTCTAACCACTGCTAAGCCAACTTCAACAATCATAAGACCGTTGAGAATATCATCCTGAGTCATAGTTTGATTAAGTCCAACAGAAACATAAAAAGCATGTTCGGGCTTGGCACCTTGCAAGGCTCCTTGACGCCATAAATTTGTTAGATAGTTTTGAAGCATACCTTTTACTCGAACCCACGTATTTGCATCGTTGGGCTCAAATACAAAGTGGCGCGCTGCATTTTCGCAACTTTCTTCAACCATATTAAAGAATCTGCGAACATTGATATATTTCCATTCATTATTGTTGCCTGCAAGTGTTCTGCCACCCCAAACCAGAGTGCCCCGTCCTACAAATTGTCGTATACAATTGATGGACTTGCCATTTTCCGGATCAACGTTAAAGTCCTCTTGATCTAAATCACTTAAAAGAACATTAGGTTTTGCCACCGCGCCTAATGAAATATTTGCCGGAGCTTTCCATACGCCTCGATTTCGGTCAACGGTAGCATATATTCCAGCAATTGCCGGCGACGGTGGAAGTATAACTGAGATATTAAGAAAAGCTTCTCTTAGCTTAGCATCAAACGCAGAATTGAAAAACGGAGTAATTCTTGTCAAAAACGTAGAATCAAAATCGGGAAAGGAATTGGTTATAACGGTATCTACTGTCAAATTTGAATCGTTATAAAGCGACAATAATTTTGCTTGTAATTGCACAATCAACTTTTCCTTTTCCTTTAATCCAGAATCTACATAATCGAATGTAGGTTCATTATTAGTTTGGGCGTCTGTACCTAGAGATGACATTTGGACAGTTAAAGAATGAGCAGTGTCAAATAATTCATTTCCTTCAACTTCATTGAAATAGGATAATAATGATTCTATCTTGCTTAAAATCTCATCGTTCTTCTTTTTAAACGTGTCTGTTTTTATATCGATAAAATAGCTGTCATCAAAAACTTTTAATGTAGTATTAATAGTAAATATTGTTTTGGCAATTTTATAATCAAAATTGTTTAGCAGAGTGCTTGATGGGCTTGCATCAATGACATCTTGTGCAAACATCATTTTGATCGTAGCAGTATTAAAATTATATGTATAAGTGGTTTGTAGTGAAGGGTAGTAGGCGGCGCCATATTTAATATCGTCAATATT
>JBBSRP010000165.1:0-6852 GCA_038242935.1 Flavobacteriales bacterium | reverse complement strand
TCAATATAAGCAGCTACTTTGATCATATCTGCAACTGGAATACCTTCTGTAATTGTAATAATAACTTTGATTCCTGCATCTGCAGCTTCCATAATAGCATCAGCAGCAAAAGCTGGTGGTACAAAAATGATAGTAGTATCAGCCTGAACTTTATCTACAGCATCTTTTACAGTATTAAAAACTGGACGGTCTAAGTGAGTAGATCCCCCTTTTCCTGGAGTTACACCACCTACTACATTTGTTCCGTACTCAATCATTTGCTCAGCGTGGAAAGTTCCTTCGCTACCTGTAAATCCTTGTACTATTACTTTCGAATCTTTATTAACTAAAACACTCATACTATATCTTTTAAATTGTTTTTTAAAACGGTGTTGCAAAAATAGGTTTTTAGAGGCAATATTTATAGTAAAAACACAAAAAATGTACCTTATACCTTATTCAAGTTTTTTAATATTCTCTTTTTTATAAGGATAGTGATAGATTATAAAATCGGCTTCTGAATTTGGATATTTTTCATTCCACTTTTTCTGAATTTCTAAATATATTCTCTCTTCTGGATATAGGGCAACATTCATTTCCTTCATTGCCCAATTATCTACAGAAATACTCGCTTTAGAATCGCAGTAAATACTTTTTTTAGACAAATATGTTTTGAAATCAGCATTGACTTTCTGTTCATCAACACAAATTCGGAAACTTTTTAATTTTCCAGAATATAGATTAAAAGAAAGATAGTTATCGTAGAGCCCGAAAAAGGAGAAAATTGGTAAAATGACAATTATTACAAAAGGAATTTTGCTGAATCCGCCCAGCAGATTTTTAAATGAAATCGATGTGCTGTTTTTATAAAAGAGAATAAGTAGATAAAGTATCATCAGCACATTCCACGGCCATACAATCGAATTGTAATTTATGCCTAATGGCGAAAGAAAAATTAGAATGAAGATGTGCATTCCGATCAATAACAAGGCGAGGAGTCTTTTGTTTTTTGCAAATAACAAACCTAACGCGGCAAGAATTTCGAATATTGGAAGAGCTAAACCAGCGTAGTGAACAAAAATGTTTTGAATTTGATTTAAATCAAAACCAATAAATCTGATCAGAATCATTTTCTCCCAAACGATATACAAAAATCCACCATTTAGTTTGTGCAAACCACTAAATAAATAAGTGGCTATCAGCAAAAAAGAAAAGTAGTTGATAAACTGTTTGCCATCTTTATGATAAAAGAAAAAGAATAAAAATGTCAGCAGATATTGATATTCCCAAGGCTGCCAGCGAATTTGGTCTAATAAGCAAGACGCAATTTCTATAACAATAGTACCTCCTAAAATGGCTTTGTTTTTAGGAAAAATTCCAACAGAAGCGATTCCACCGATGGCCAAGAAAAATAAACCCAAATGAAAAATATTTGGAAGTTTTTCAAGAAATTCAAAGGGAGGAATTACGGGAAAAAGTCTGTCGGTGTGCCAGAGATTATATGAAAACAGTTTTGTGAAAATCCAAAAAACACAAGTGATTCTGATGATCAAATTGGTTTTCGATTCCTCCGATTTCAATTGAAACATAATTACAAAGCAATTTTATTATGCTTACAAAAATTACGACAACTGACTCATTTGATAGCCGTGGTATAATTTTTCGTCTTTTATTTCCCAGATAATCATAAAATGAGCTAACAACATTTCCTCAGTGGGATTCTCGATTGTTGAAACATATTGCGAATAACGAACAGCTACTTTCTGATTTTCGGCCACAATATGACCAATCTCTATTCGCGTACTCGGATATGCTTTAGACAACTCATCAGACAAAGCGATCATCTCTATTCTATTCATCTTTAGAAAGCCTTTGCTACTATGCCACTCAAGACTTGCATCTTCATGAAGCAATGTATCAAGTAACTTGCTATTAATTATCGCATCTGATCTATATAAACTTTCAACAATTTTTCTAGCGCTCATAATTCTTTAATTTAGTTATAATCTCTGGCAATTTTTTAATATTTGCCAATTGTTTTAGCTTCTCTCTCGATTCTTCTATGGGAGTTCCAAAATAACTTTTGCCACCCGCAATAGATTTTGTTACTCCCGTCTGTCCCAATACAACTGCTTTTGCGCCAATTGTAATGCCACTAGTAGTACCAACTTGTCCCCAAAGTGTAACCTCATCTTCTATGATGACACAACCAGCGATTCCTGTCTGAGAAGCGATCAGGCATTTTTTACCTATTACAGTGTCGTGACCTACATGCACCTGATTGTCTATCTTGCTGCCCCAACCAATAGTTGTATCTCCCGTAACGCCTTTATCTATTGTGCAAAGTGCTCCAATATCGACATTATCTTCTACAACTACTCGACCGCAAGAAATAAGTTGGTCAAAACCACTTTCTCTTTTTTTGTAATAAAATGCATCTGCTCCTAATATAGAACCTGCATGAATTTTGACGTTGTCCCCTATGACTGTATTATCATAAAGAACAACATTTGAATGTATAAGGCAATTTTCGCCGATTTGCACATTATTTCCAACAAAAACTTTCGGTTGCAAAATAGTACCTTTTCCTATTACAGCCGATGGCGAAATGCTTGAATGCGAAGGATTAAAAGGACTAAAGTGCTTTATTATTTTATTAAAATCTCTAAAAGGATCATCTGAAATCAATAATGCTTTTCCGTCTGGACAATCTACTTCTTTGTTAATTAAAACAATTGTGGCAGCAGATTGCAAGGCTTTGTCGTAATACTTTGGATGGTCTACAAAAACGATATCACCTGGAGTAACAACGTGAATTTCATTAAGGCCGTAAACAGGAAAATTTTCATCTCCTACATATTTGGCGTCAATTAAGGCAGCTATTTCTGCCAGTGGATATTTTTTTGTAAACTTCATAATTTTTTTTTGACCGCTTTCGCGAAAAGTATAAGAACTTTATTGATGTTATGATTTTACACGTTCCATATAAGAACCTGAAGCGGTATCGATTTTGATTTTGTCGCCTTCGTTAATAAACAGCGGAACATTTACTGAAGCTCCAGTTTCTACTTTTGCAGGTTTCATTGCATTTGTTGCAGTGTTTCCTTTCATTCCCGGCTCAGTATACGTAACTTCTAATACTACCGAAGAAGGCATATCTACAGACAGTGGTAATTCAGTTTCAGAATTTATTTGCACCATTACATTCTCGCCTTCTTTCAATAAATCTGGAGCATCAAGAATATTTTTATTCAAAATAATTTGTTCGTATGTCTCAACATGCATAAAGTTGTAATCATCACCTTCTGCATATAAAAATTGAAATTTATGTGTTTCAACACGCACTTCTTCAATTTTATGTCCTGCAGAGAAAGTATTTTCCAAAACTCTTCCTGTCGTCAAGCTTCGCATTTTAGTACGAACAAAAGCAGGTCCTTTACCTGGTTTAACGTGAAGAAACTCAATTATTTTGTAAATATCATTATTATATTGAATGCATAATCCGTTGCGAATATCTGAAGTACTTGCCATTGATGGTCGATTTTATGTGTTATATTTTGTTTTGTAATTTCTAATTGCTTCCTGTATAACCCTTCATCACTCCTCGCGATGAATTACGGATAAATAATATTATCTCGTCACGTTCAGGTGTAGCTTCTACCTCAGCCTCAATAATGCCTAATGCCTGAGTAGTATTGTAATTTTTTTGATAAAGAATTCTGTAAATCTCTTGGATCTCTCTGATTTTTTCTGCTGTAAAACCTCTTCTTCTAAGTCCTACCGAGTTTATTCCAACATAAGATAAAGGCTCCTTTGCTGCTTTTGTAAAAGGTGGTACATCTTTACGAAGTAAAGATCCACCAGAAATCATAGCGTGTGCACCTATATTAATAAATTGATGAACAGCAGAAAGTCCACCTATAATTGCATAATTACCAACAGTTACGTGGCCTCCAAGCAATACACCATTTACAATTATCACATTATCGCCAATCTGACAATCGTGAGCAATGTGCGCCGTTGCCATTACCAAGCAATTACTCCCAATTACAGTCTGTCCTGAAGCAACTGTTCCTCTATTTATAGTAACACATTCTCTAATAGTTGTATTATCACCAATTATAGCAAGTGAATCTTCTCCACCAAACTTTAAATCTTGTGGAACCGCAGAAATTACAGCACCGGGGAAAATATTGCAATTTTTACCAATTCTAGCCCCTTCCATTATTGTGACATTTGAGCCAATCCAAGTTCCATCTCCAATAACAACATTATTATGAATAGTTGTAAAAGGTTCGATAACAACGTTTTTGGCTATTTTTGCGCCTGGATGTACGTAAGCGAGCGGTTGATTCATAATCTGAATTTAAATTTAATTTACTCTGGCTATTTGCGCCATCAATTCGGCTTCTGCTACTAGTTTACCGTTAGCATACGCATTAGCTTGCATATGGCAGATTCCACGACGAATAGGTGAAATGAGATCACATTTAAATATTAAAGTATCTCCTGGCAATACTTTCTGTTTGAACTTCACATTGTCAATTTTCATAAAATATGTCAAGTAATTTTCGGGATCTGGTACTGAACTTAATATTAAAATTCCACCAGTTTGTGCCATTGCTTCTACAATGATAACTCCTGGCATCACTGGTGCGCCTGGAAAATGTCCTATAAAGAATGATTCATTCATAGTAACATTTTTCAAACCTACTACGTGTTTAGCAGACATTTCTATGATTCTATCTATAAATAAAAAGGGAGGTCTGTGAGGAAGAATACTCATAATCTGGTGAATATCCATCAAAGGTTCTTGATTTAAATCAAAAACTGGAACTTGGTTGCGTTGCTCAAGTTTAATTATCTTCGAAAGTTTTTTGGCAAATTGTGTGTTGATATTATGACCCGGTTTATTGGCAATAACTTTTCCTTTAAGTCGAATTCCAACCAAAGCCAAATCTCCAATTACATCAAGTAATTTATGTCTTGCGGCCTCATTAGGATAATGTAATGTTAGATTATCGAGAATTCCATTTGCTTTTACAGAAATGTGATCTTTGCCAAAAGCCTTTTTCAAATTCTCCATTGTAGAATCTGAAATTTCTTTGTCTACATAAACGATAGCATTGTTAAGATCACCACCTTTTATCAGTCCTTTGTCTAATAAAGATTCAAGTTCGTGCAAAAAACTGAAAGTTCGAGCATTTGCAATTTCTTCTTTAAAATCGTCAATGTTTTTAAGGGTTGCATTTTGAGTACCTAATACTTTAGTGCCAAAATCTACCATTGCTGTAACTTGGTAATCATCAGCAGGCATAATGAGAATCTCACTTCCTGTTGTTTCATCTACAAAATTGATTACTTCTTTTACAACATAATATTTACGTTCTGCATCTTGCTCTTCAATTCCGGCTTGCTCTAAAGCTTCGACAAAATATTTTGAAGATCCATCCATAATAGGAGGCTCAGATTCATTCAATTCAATTATAATGTTGTCAATATCACAACCTACACAAGCAGCAAGTACATGCTCTGATGTCTGGATTTTTACACCCAATTTTTCAAGGTTTGTTCCGCGCTGTGTATTTACTACATAGTTGACATCGGCTTCAATTACGGGCGAACCTTCAAGATCTACCCTTACAAATTTATAACCGCTGTTTACCGGCGCCGGCTTTAATGTCATAGTGACTTCCTTCCCAGTATGCAGACCCACTCCCTTCAGAGTAACTTCCTGCTTTATGGTCTTTTGTTTAACCATTATAATCGTCTTTTTTAATTATTTGTTTTTTTAATTCGTCAATTTGGTTCACTATTTTGGGAAGATTTCGGAAATGTACATAAGATTTACTAAAATCATTATATCCAAATGATGGCGATCCTTGTACAATCTCTCCATCTCCAAGGCTTTTGCCCACACCCGCTTGTGCCTGAATGCGCACATTATTTCCTATCACTAAATGTCCTACGATACCTACTTGCCCACCAATCATGCAGTTCTTGCCGACTTTTGTTGATCCTGCAACTCCAGTCTGACTAGCAATAACAGTATTTTCTCCTATCTCTACATTATGAGCTATCTGAATCTGATTATCTAGCTTTACTCCTTTTCTAATAATTGTAGATCCCATAGTTGCGCGGTCTATTGTGGTCCCCGCCCCTATTTCGACATCTGCTTCAATTATTACATTTCCTATCTGAGGTATTTTTTCAAATGTTCCATCTTTTTGTGGGGCAAAACCAAATCCGTCCGAACCGATAATTACGCCAGAATGAAATACGCAGTTGTCGCCAATTATTGTGTCCTCGTATATGCGTACACCTGCAAAAATTTGAACATTATTTCCGATTATACAGTTCTGAGCAATATGTACGTGCGGATGAATCTTTACATTATCGCCAATTTGTACATTATCTTCGATAACAGCAAAGTGTCCTACGTAAATATTCTTACCGTAAACAACTGATTCTGATATAAAGGAAGGAGTTGAAATTCCGCTGCGATCACCTTTAGTTTCATTATAATGCTGCAAAATTTTCGAAAAAGCATCATACGCATCATCAACCCTAATTATTGTCGTTGTGATTTTATGATCAGGTACAAATGTAGAATTAACAATCACTACACTTGCTAATGTATTGTAAATAAAGTGGTTATATTTTGGGTTCGACAAAAACGTAAGAGCTCCTTCGGTACCTTCTTCAATCTTGGAAAGCTTGAAAACTTCGGCGTCAGGATTCCCTTCAATCGTTCCGTCTAATACAGTCGCTATTTGGTGTGCAGTAAATTTCATTCCGACAAAAATATAAAAAATAGGTATTAATTCTTATTTTTCAACAAGGACTTTTGGAAAACAAATGTAATACTTAGTA
>JBBSRP010000164.1:0-7018 GCA_038242935.1 Flavobacteriales bacterium | reverse complement strand
CAGACTCACTCGAGCAATATTTCGCTTAAGGTCTGACAATAGCAATTTGTTGTGATCTTCGTTTTTGTTGAAGTTGATGTCCATATTATAGTAGTAAAAATGTCGATTTATTAATTTCCGTAGCGCTTTTTTTAGCGCGTGGCTAAATTACAAAATCCTTTGAAACATTTAGCCGTTTATTTCACAACTACTACTCCGAAGCAGAATTGTTTTGAAAAGCAGACTTTTTGGAAGATTCATAATTTTTTTTTGGAGCTATTTCCTGCTTTCCACTCTTAATCTTTTCGGGCAGAAAAAGCCCAAAAAGAATTTGCTTCGCCAGTTCGCTTCGCTCGGGTCCGCTACAATCAGGGCTAGAGCAATAGTCTCCGAAAAATGTTTGGTTTAGATTGGTGGGTAGTTGTTCTAAGGAGGATCGTATTCTATAGAATTGTAGTTTGGAAATAAAAGTAGATTGGTCAAAACTCAGATCGTAGTTATTAGTATTTATTGTGACAGTTGGGCACGGATTGCAAATCCGCGCTATCGAAGAAAGGAACTTTTTTGGTTCTTTTTGCGGCAATTCGAAAAAGAAAGGAAATTTTTATAATCCATCGATTTAATAGTTTACGTATAATATATTACTCTCAAAATTGTCATTTCGACGAAGGAGACCCGAGCAAAGCGAATTGGCGTAGCAAATCACATAAAAATGGCTTTACGGTACTTTAATATTTACTCTAAAAATTTTAAATATTTTAAGCCATAGATTATAATGTATGTTTAAAGGATTGAGTTTTATTATGTGATTTCTCGCTGTGCTCGAAATGACAAGGTTGTGGAGATACTTTATGCGTAAGTTTTCTAAGTCAAATTGGAATCGCAAGAAATCTTCTGCTTCCTAGAAATAAAGTGGAGCATCAGATGCGATTGCTTCGTTCCTCGCAATGACCTTTGCAGAAATAAAATTTATAATTTCAATTTTTTCGTTCAGCCTTCAAAAGAAGACAAATCAAAACCCTGCGCAAACAAATTCCTACTCGCTCTGTATATATTCGGCGAAAGCCAAAACCTGCACAAAAAATCTACCTTTAAATGCAACATCTTCCAACGACGTTCGGTGGCTGAGCTTGTCGAAGCCACAAATGCAGTATTGCTTTAACCATAGACAAATTAAAACCCTGCGCAAACAAAATCCTACTCGCTCTGTATATATTCGGCGAAAGCCAAAAACTGCAGACGAAATTTAACCTTAAATTCAACATCTTCCAACGCCGTTCGGGGGCTGCGCTTATCGAAGCCAACAGCAGCAGGAACCCAATCAAAGCCACAATCACAACCCACAATCCCACTTTCAGTTAACAAATAATAACAAATTCCTTCAAAACTTAATAGTAACTTAACATTGGACTACTACATTTGTTTCAAATCTAATCGATCAATTATGACACTTAACAATATCTTCCAATTTCTAGTTCCAAAGGATAAAAAATTCTTTCCACTATTTGAAGAAGCATCAGACAATTTGACTTTGCTTGCGGAGACGGTGCACGAATTGGTGAATCAGCCAAAGGATGCGCGTGAGAGTTATTTTGTCAAAATTGAAGAGCTTGAGTCTGTAATTGAAGAGATTACCCACAAAACACATTTGGAATTAAGCCGAAACTTTATCACGCCTTTTGATCGTGAGGATATTCACTCTCTGGTCAAATCGATGGACGATGTTGCCGATTTTATGCACGGTGCAGCCTCTAGAATGCGTCTGTATCAAGTGGAGAAAATCACGAAATCGATTCGAAAATTGACGGAAATTAATCTTGAAGCCTGTCAGCAAATTGGAATTGCAATTCGCGAACTTAAGAATCTGAAGAACCTAAAAGAGATCACCACCGCTTGCAAGCGTATCAATAAATTAGAAAGCAAGGCAGATACTGTTTTTGACAAAGCGGTTGCCGATATTTTTGAAAATGAAACCGATGCAAAAAATATTATCAAATACAAAGAAGTACTGTCTTCACTCGAAGCAGCTTCGGACAAATGCAAAAGCGTGGCAAACGTTTTAGAGTCGATCGTAGTAAAGGCTTCGTAATTAAGTACTAATATTTGAATCAAAATTATGGAATTTAATTTCGGATTACTGCTCGTTATTATAGCCTTGGCACTTGTGTTTGACTATATTAATGGTTTTCACGATGCTGCAAATGCTATTGCCACAGTTGTAGCCACCAAAGTTTTAAGTCCTTTTCAGGCAGTAATGTGGGCTGCATTTTTCAACTTTCTGGCCTATTGGGTTTTTGGGCTTGGAGTGGCAGATACCGTCGCCAAAACTGCCAAAACATTAGAGATCAATCTCACCGTTATTCTCGCGGGAATTCTCGCGGCAATTGTTTGGAATCTTTTTACGTGGTGGCAAGGAATTCCTTCTAGTTCATCGCACACATTAATTGGAGGTTTTGCAGGCGCAGCCATTGCTCACGCAGGTTTTGATGTCGTAAACTGGTACACGGCAGGTGGTACAGACACACTTCCAAATGGAGTTTTTATCATTATTGCATTTATCGTAATTGCCCCAATTATGGGTGCGGTTGCTTCTTATTTTATATCACTTTGGCTGTTGTATTCGTCCAAAAAGACTTTGCTGCCAAAGCTGTTTACACTATTTCTTATGATTGGCGTGATCTGGTTTATTGCCGATCAAATGGTGCCTTATACAGAAATTAAAGATCCTCGTTTTGACAGTCATTTTTGGAGTGTAGTCTTCGAAAACCACAATGTGAAGTTTTTTATTGTTGGTTTTATCATTCTGTCCGTAAGTTTATTCTGCTTGGTTTTTAGTATGATGAATCACTATCAATCGAATTATTGGCTTAAGAAGATGCAACTTTTATCCTCTGCCGCTTTCAGTTTAGGCCACGGTGGAAACGACTCTCAAAAAGTAATGGGAATCATCGCTGCGGCGGTTGCGGTTTATATTCACACGAGTGGATTGTCGCAAGAAGCAATGCCCGCGTGGCTCGACGTGAAGTTAGGTGATGCCAATTCTCCCTACCATATGCCCGAATGGATTCCGCTAGTTTGTTATACCGTAATTGCGCTGGGAACACTTAGTGGCGGTTGGAAAATTGTAAAAACAATGGGTTCCAAAATCACAAAAGTAACTTCATTTGAAGGAGTAACTGCCGAAACCGCTGGTGCTTTGACACTTTATTTCACGGAGCATTTACATATTCCTGTGAGTACAACCCACACTATCACTGGATCTATCATTGGTACAGGACTTACCAAAAGAGTTTCGGCAGTACGCTGGGGCGTCACGGTCAGCTTGCTTTGGGCGTGGGTTTTGACGATTCCAATTTCGGGATTATTAGCCGCAGGAATTTATTATGTCTTAGCTTTATTTATATAATTTTATATTGTCAAAATCTCAATTCTAGTTTAGAATTGGATTTTTTTGTTTCTGATATTAAATTTGAATCTAAATGTGGAGCCGATAATTAAAAACAAACAAACCCAAAAAACCACGAACTATTATAGTCCGTGGTTTTTTTACTCAACGAAAATCTCTTTCAATTGACTAATGACGTTTCCGCTACCCGAAATGGTAATCTCTCCAATTTTATCGGCGATTTTTTCAACATATTCCATCTCTTTCAATTTCCACAACATCTCATTTTCCTCCATTAATTTGGCGGTGTTCAACAAACTTCGGGTAGAAGCGGTTTCTTCCCTTCGCATTATGCTGTTGGCTTGTGCCTTTTTTTCGGCTACCAAAACTTGGTTCATAATCTCTTTCATATCGCCTGGCAAAATGATGTCTCTAATTCCCGCATCGGAAACGACTAAACCTAATGTATTGATTTTTGCCGCTGCATGTTCCAAAATTTCTTCAGAAATTGCATCTTTTCTGTTCAACAATTCATCTAAGGTCAATCCTCCCACAAAAGCCCTTAAAGCCAATTGCATCACGACGTATAACTGTTTCTCAAAATCTTTGTTTTCAGTCAAGGCTTTGAAAATATCCGTTACTTGGTACCTCACAAAAAAGTTGATTCGCAATCCCGCTTTGTCTTTGGTCAATAACTCCTGACCCGAAATTTCCAATTGCTGCTGCCTTACATCCACCGTTTTTACTTCTACTGAAATCGCGTTGTTCCAAAAGTAGTAGGTTCCAGCAGTCAATTCCTTTTCAAAGACACCATTGACAAACAACAACGCTTTTTCGAAATTAGCCACGTGAAAACGCCTCACGTACATTTTTACTTTTGCATTTTCCAATAAACCAGTTGCTATTGCCTCAGTAATAAAGACTTTGGACAAATCGGCTTGGATAAACGAATGTTGGACATATCCTTTCCAGAAAGCGTATCTTCCAGTGGTCAACACTTCTTTGAAAATACCATTGACAAAATACAACGCCAACTCATTATCAGCTACTTCCACGACTTCTAACAAGTTTGCTAACTTTTCGTTTTGCAATAAAATGTTCAATTCAATCGGAGTAACGAAGGATTGTTTTTCCTCATAAATCAAAACTTCCTTGTTGCCAAACAACCAGAAAACTCCAGCTTCTAAAACATTTACTAATTCTTTATTTTCGAATACCAAACCCACTTGGTAGGCGTTAATGTCAACTTTTTTAATCATTATTTCTATTTTTTAAATTTTATTTTTAATAAGAAAACGAAACGGCTCTATCCTTTTTCAAAAACGGAAGCCACGTTTGTGTCAAGTGTAGCGATTCTTGTTTTTAACCATTTTCTGATATTATTTTTCTAAATCACATCAGTCAAGCCAAAAAGAAAAACCGTTGAGTCTCGATACGAATCCCGACTTTCAAGTCTTCTCGAAAGTGCAGTTTTCAAACCTAAATTTGAAACTACTGACAGAGTCCGTTTCCTTTTCTTTGGTACATTATTTTAAAGAGTTATGCTACTCTTTCACAGGTTTTACGCTGTGAGGGTGACGGCCACTGTCAAACCGAACTCAATCGGTGTAGGATTCGAACCTACGTTGGAAATCTATTGTTCTACCATTGAACTATTCCGATTACTCGGAAGCGGGACTCGAACCCACAACACATAGAGCGGTGATCGTTTTTTGGAAAACAACCTCAAACCTTCAAATCAAGTTGCACAGCAATACTTAATACGCTTTCGCGAAAAGAGTGCTACAATGGTGCTATTCCGAAACACGCAACAGGACTTGTTTGATATTTTTATAATGCAATACATCTGTTTATTTTTTCTACTACAAATATTTGAAATCTACTACGCAAGGATTTTACGCAGTAGAAATAAATTTTATAAAATATTGATTTTTAGAGAAATGGAGTAGGGGTAAAATAGAAAAGCATCCGAGAGTTGGATGCTTTTTGGGGGAGGAGGAGAATTAATTCAATATTATTCTATTAAATTTACTTCTAGTTTTTTGAGGTGGATTCCTTTTTGAAATAAAGTGCTTGTTCTATTTTAAGGTAATTTACGATTGCTTGGATATTTGTTTATACTCAATTTGGCACTTTCTTGAGATAATGTTCCTTGGTTTATTAACAAAAACGAGATTATAAAGTTGAATTATATTTTGATAATTAATTTAAGAAATCATCTCGGTATTTTATAAAATATTATTTTATAAGTGCCTTGCGATGTCCTGATCCATAAAACTGCGAGTAAACGGGTGATAGAAAAAATGTTCAGAAATTAAATAAGAGGTTCTTTCATTTTAATGAAAATTGGTTTTGCCGATTTTTCAATTTATTTTTAGCTGTCCATAAGTTTCAAACTCTATAAATTTTGAGTTATAATATTCAGAATCAAATTTCTTTTTTAGCAAGTTGAAAAAATTCTCATCGTGGGTTGAGATAACTACTTGTCTATCCAATTCTTTATCAGTAGTAATACTGCGTAGTAAGTCTATAAAGGATAATACGTTGATAGAATCTAAATACTGGATTGGATCATCCATAAATATAGTATTAATCATTACATCCTTATTTTGAAGAGACTTTGCTAAAAATATGCTAAGAGAAAGAATATTTACTTGTGCAGAACTTAAGTAAAGAATAGGATCAATTTCATCATTATTTTCTTCGTTGACAGCTTTAATAAATAATTTTGGTTTTACTCCATCAAATTGTGGTTCAAGTTTTATAGTTTTAAAATCAGGATGGGGATCGATTTTTTTATAAATATCATTTATTATTTCCTGATTCAATACCGAGTTAATTTTCTTTGTAAGAAACTCAGATAATTGTAATTTTAAAGTTCTTAACTTTTCCGTAGTTTCTTCTACAGTTTTCAGTCTTTCTTGTTGCTTTTTAAGCCTGATTTTGACTTTATTTAGTTCTATATTTTGTTGCATAACTTGGATATTAGCCTGAAGCTCCCGTAGTTTTACATCCAAGTTTTTTAAATCTTGGACAGTATCTTTATTTTCGGACAAGTTTTTGGCAACAATATCAATTGTAATCTCATCTTTCTCTGTAATAGATTTATATTGACTTTTGTATTGGGATATTTTTTCTTCTATCTCCCTTAATTCAATTGTTTTTTCGGCTAAATTCTTTTGTGTAGCATCTTTATCTATATCCTTTGTGTCTTCAACTAATTCGTCTGTCTGGGTTTGTAGCGAAGCAATTTTTTCTATTAGTTTTTGAACATCTTCTTTGATTTTCTCCAGTATTTTTTCTAATCCTATTTCTAGATAATCTGATTTTGTGATCGCTTTCTTTTCTAGAAATAAATTGACTTCTATATATTTTGGATCTTGATATAGAATCTCTATTTCTGCTTCAATTTGTTCAATCTGATGATCACATCCATTAATCTTTCCTCTTAGATCATTAAATTGTTTTTTAATCCCAGAAATTGATTGAGGTAAGCTCTCTTTTAACTCCTCTAAACTATCTAATTGTAATTTCAGAAGATTATTTTCTGTTTCAATGGCTTCATATTGAGAACTAAACTTTTTATTTTCTGTATCAATTAAAGTCTCCTTACTTTTATAGAAGTTGATTAATGCTTCGGTTCCTAATATTTTT
>JBBSRP010000163.1:0-7115 GCA_038242935.1 Flavobacteriales bacterium | reverse complement strand
TTAAAAATATTATCTTATTTTTTCTGACAATTATTGCTTTTGCCGAAATGAGTATATTTGTAGTAATATATTTAAAAATTATAAATACAATTTATGAAATTACGTACCATGGCAGGTTTTTTTCTAGCGGTTTCAATACTTGCATCTTGCAAGAATGAGATCAAAGATGAAACGACCACTACAACCGAAAATGCAGATTTTAATGTTGAGGCAGAGCAGTTTGCCGACATTAAAGTTTTGCGTTACCAAATTCCTGGCTTTGAAAAGTTGACTTTAAAAGAAAAAGAACTTGTTTATTATTTAACACAAGCAGGTACTGCTGGTCGAGATATTATATGGGATCAGAATTACAAGCACAACCTTAAAATACGTGCTGCTCTAGAAAATATTCTTCAGAATTATAGCGGAGACAAAGAAAGTGACAACTATAAAGAATTTGTTGTATATCTAAAACGCGTATGGTTTTCTAATGGTATTCACCATCATTATTCAAATGATAAAATTAAACCTGGATTTGATGTTGAATATTTCAATCAATTATTGGTTGATACCAAAACCAATCTTGATCCGGAAGTTGTGAATATCCTTTTTAATGATGTGGATACGAAGAAAGTGAATCTTGATGAGAAAAAAGGATTGGTTGAAGGATCTGCCGTAAATTTTTATGGAGACGGAATTTCTGCTGCAGATGTTGATGCATTTTATGCTGCAAAAAAACCAGCTGATAGTCACCGTCCTGTTTCTTTCGGTCTTAACTCAAAGCTTGTTCGCAATGCTGCAGGTAAGATAGAAGAGAAAGTGTACAAAAGTGGAGGAATGTATGGCGCTGCGATTGACAAAATGATTTACTGGTTAGATAAGGCACAGAGAGTAGCTGAAAATCAAAAACAAGGAGATGCTATTGGATTATTGATCAAATATTATAAATCAGGAGATCTAAAAACTTGGGATGATTACAATATTGCTTGGGTAGCTGCTACCGATAGTAATATAGATTATAATCATGGTTTTATCGAAGTCTATAATGATCCTTTAGGATATAGAGGTTCATTTGAAGGTGTGGTTCAAATCAAAGATTTTGATATGAGTGCCAAAATGCAAAAAGTATCTGAAAATGCACAGTGGTTTGAAGACAATTCACCTCTGATGCCTGAGCACAAAAAGAAAAATGTGGTTGGAGTAACTTACAATACGGTAATTGTTGCAGGTGAAGCAGGAGATTCTTCTCCAAGTACTCCAATTGGAGTAAACCTTCCTAATGCTGATTGGATTCGTGCAGAACACGGGTCAAAATCAATTTCGCTTGGAAATATTATCGATGCTTACAATCATGTAGGTGGAGGAGATAAATTGCGAGAATTTGCAAATGATGAACAAGAAGTTGAGCTTCAGGAAAAATATGGTGAGCAAGCAGATAAACTACACACTACATTACACGAAGTGGTCGGTCATGCTTCTGGACAAATCAATAAAGGAATAGGTACTACCAAAGAAACCTTGAAAAGTTATGCATCTACTCTTGAAGAAGGACGTGCGGATCTTGTGGGACTTTACTACTTATACAATCCGAAAATTCAGGAACTTGGACTTGTCGATGATTGGAAGAAAACAGGAATGGCTGCTTATGATAGTTATATCAGAAATGGTATGATGACACAGCTAGTAAGACTTGAACAAGGCGCAGATATCGAAGAATCGCACATGAGAAACAGACAGTGGGTGAGTGCTTGGGTATTTGAGCAAGGTCAGAAAGAAAATGTTATAGAGAAAATCGTTCGTGATGGTAAGACTTATTTCAATATCACAGACTATGCAAAACTACACGACCTTTTCGGGAAATTACTTCGTGAAACACAACGTATAAAATCTGAAGGAGATTATAAAGCTGCTAAGGCGTTAGTAGAAAACTACGGCGTAAAAGTAGATCAGAAACTTCACGCAGAGGTTTTGGAGCGTAACAAGAAGTTTAATTCAGCTCCTTACAGTGGATTTATAAATCCTTTGCTTGTTCCAGAAATGGATGCAGATGGAAAGATCAAAGACATTAAGGTAACACAGCCAAAATCTTTTACAGAGCAAATGTTGTACTATTCAAAAAACTTTAGTTTTCTTCCAATGGACAACTAGAAATTATTAGATAAAAAAACCTTCGAGCGATCGAAGGTTTTTTTTGATTTATTTAGAACTAACCTTTACCGTAAAATTTTATTGCAAACAAGAATGCGACAAAAAGTAGAAAGCCAATTAAAACTCTATAGCTACCTTTATAGTAGACTTTGTGTGTTGCAATATCCTTTCTGTACATAAATATCGTAGCAATTACAAATACTATAAAAAAAATTACTCCAAATATTATTTGACCTTGACTAAACATATCTTTTTAATTTTCAGCAAAAGTACATAATTTCAGCTTACAATAATAGCCAAAAAAAAGAGCTTCAAAAGACAAAACAATTGAAGCTCTATAATAATTATAAAAATAGAAATTAGATTTTTACTGTCCACCCGAACGTGTCTTCTTCTAATTTGTTTTGCAAATTTGTAAGTCTGGCTTTTAATTGTAAAGCAATAGATTCTGCAGGTTTTTTCAACTCGTTATATACTTCTTGGTATGCAAATCCCGCAATAGGACTTATTACAGCCGCAGTTCCAGTTCCAAAAATTTCAGTTAAACTACCATTCTTAATGCCTTCAAGAAGTTCAGCAACTGTAATAGGACGCTCTTCGACAGTAATGCCTTCGCGCTTCGCAATGGCAATAATACTTTTTCTAGTAACTCCATCGAGGATACGCTCGCTTACAGGCGCTGTTACCAAAGTATCGTGGATTCTGAAGAAAACATTCATTGTTCCTGCTTCTTCTAGTTTTGTATGTGTTGCATCATCAGTCCAGATGATTTGATCATATCCTTTTTCTTTTGCAAGACGTGTTGGATAAAACTGTGCTGCATAGTTACCTGCTGCTTTTGCTGCACCAATCCCACCATTTGCCGCACGGCTAAAATGTTCAGCAATCATTACCTTAACTTCTCCAGAGTAATAAGCTCGTACCGGAGATAAAATAATCATAAATCTAAAATCCGATGAGGGAGATGCTACAATTGCAGAAGAATTCGCAACCATAAAAGGTCTAATGTATAATGAACTTCCATTACCACGCTTAACCCACGCTTTATCTAATTCGATTAATTTCTTTAATCCACCCATAAATACCTCTTCTGGTACTTCTGGCATCTGCATTCTTACTGCAGATTTATTAAAACGTTTAAAATTGTCTTCCGGACGAAATAACCACACATCATCTGACTCATCTTTAAAGGCTTTCATACCTTCAAAAATTGCCTGACCGTAATGGAAAACCATTGACGATGGCTCAATTTGAAATGGACCATAAGGTTTGATTTCAGCTTGTTGCCATTCGCCATCTATAAAATCACAAATTAACATGTGATCTGTAAATGTTTTTCCAAAAGTTAGATTTTCAAAATCGCACTGATCAATTTTAGATGTGGCTGCTTGAGTTACTTTTAAGCTATCTGTAGAAGTCATTTTTTAAATTAAAGTTAGTAAATTGAACTATACTAGTTTTCAGAGCGCAAATTTAGTTAAAGTCTAGTCGATATTTTTAAAAAAATGATTTATTAACAACCGTTTCATCAGTTTCTCATTAATCAATTGCTTAAAATTATTTTAACTGAGTATAATACTAAATAAAATGTTGAATATTCACATAACTTAGTATTTTTGTGTTCCAAAGATTTAAATTAGAAATATGAAAAAGTTATTGATACTTAGTTGTTCTGTCATTTTCTTCTATTCGTGCAAAAATGATTCGCAAGAAAACACTATTCAAGATTCTTATCCTAAGGAAACTCCTGCTCCAGAAGATACTAATAATGACACTCTTATATTAAAGGATACAATTTCTATTGAAAAAACAATTGAAGAAGTTCCTGTTACGATAGTGAATGAAGATGTAACTAGTATAACTTTCAATAAAAAAGATTATGTTTCGTTTGGTGCGACTTTTACACCATCAGCTGTTCTTAATAAAGCGCAAATGCTGCAAAAATTTAAAAACCTAAAACCTGGTGATACTGTTTCTGTAGCTTTTGAGTCTACGATAAATGAAGTTTGTAAAAAGAAAGGGTGTTGGATGGATGTTTCTCTAGGCAAGGATCAAAAGTCATTTGTAAAATTTAAAGATTATGCGTTCTTCGTTCCATTAAATGCAGATAAGTCGGATGTTATCATTAGAGGGAAAGCTTTTATCGATGAGGTTTCAGTTTTACAGTTAAAACACTATGCAAAAGACGGTGGAAAATCTCAAGAAGAAATTGACAAAATTACTAGCCCGAAAGTAACTTATGCTTTTCAGGCTGATGGTGTTTTGATTAAAAGATAAATGAAAAGTATTTTTACACTTTATCTGCTAGCTGCAATTTGTTTCAGTTGCGGCGGAAAAATTGAAATATCAGATAAAGTTTCATTTGCACAGCAGGATTCGGCGAAAGCCAAAAATTTTGAAATGTATGAATTTTCAGAAATGGCTTCCTTGATGGAAACTATGTTTGCAACTAATAAAGAGCTGAAAGAGAATATCATTCAAGGAAAAGACCTCGGAGAATTTCAAAATAATTTTCTTAAAATTCACTCATCAGCAATGACTGATGAATCTGATAATGATGCTTTTTTTAAACAGCAAGCAGAGATTTTTATTTCTGCTCAGCAAATGATTTTTACAGATCGAGAAAATGTCAAAGAGCACTACAATGCAAGTATATCTGCATGTATTGCATGTCACGAAGAAAAATGCGGTGGCCCTATCCCAAGAATTAAAACTCTTTTTATAAAATAAGATACTTTGAAACGAGAAATTATTACCACTGCTGATGGTTCAAAAACAATCCATTTACCGGATTGGGACGAATCTTATCATTCTAAACACGGCGCCGTTCAGGAAGCTTATCATGTTTTTATCAAAAATGGACTTCGTTTATTTGAAAACAGGACAGTCAATATTCTTGAAATAGGATTTGGTACCGGCCTTAATGCGATTATTACTTTTCTTGAAGCTGAGAAACAGAATCTCAAAATAAATTATATAGGTATTGAGGCCTATCCAGTTTCTATTGAAGAAGCTGTGGAAATGAATTATCTAGAATCTCTTGATGCAAGCGATAAACAAGATGTTTTTGAGAAAATGCATCAAATTCCCTTCGAAAAACACGAAGCTCTTTCGGATAATTTTAACATTGAGAAACGCAACATATTTTTTGACCAAATAGCAGATATTGACGCGTTTGATCTTATTTATTTTGATGCTTTTGGATTTCGAGTTCAACCAGAACTTTGGAGCACCGAAATTTTCCAGAAGATGTACACATCCCTTAAAGATAACGGCGTTCTAGTTACTTACGCGGCTCGAGGAGTAGTCAAAAGAAGTATGAAAGAGGTAGGATTTACAGTCGAAAAACTTGCCGGTCCTCCAGGAAAGCGAGAGATGATGAGGGCATTCAAAAAATAAACTTTTGCAAAGTTATTAACATTTCGTTTGTATTTCATGTACTTATAATAAGTATATTTGGTAAACAAGTATTAAAATTGAATCTATTACCCAAAATTATTATATAACCACTATGAAAAGAACAATGTTTGATTACACAAAAACGATCCTTGAAAGAGTAAGTTTTGATCCTAAACTTTTTTGCAAAGAACTTGACAAAGCGTTGCAAATGTTATTACCTTATGAAATTGAACAGTTGGGAGAATGGCTCTCAAATTTTATCAATGAGAAGCCTGAACTTCGACCTTCATTATTATTAATTAGAGATTAAGAAGTAATTTTGAAAAAGAAAGCCTCGAGTACTTTTAAATACTCGAGGCTTTTTTTTATTTTATTTTCTTATGTTTTGGACTGATAATCTCTACATCATGAAAAGCAATTGCACCTCTCACAACAGACGAAATTGATTCCTGTAGCGCCTCTATAATATGGAGCTTTAAATGTTTCTGATGAAATATAAGACTGATCTCGCGCGCTGGCCTTGGCTCTTGAAATTGTCGTAGTTTATTCTGCTCTTTTTCGCCAAGATCCAATGTATGTAGGTAGGGCAGAAGTGTCATTCCAAATCCTTCATTACTGAGTTTAATAAGTGTTTCAAAACTCCCGCTCTTAATCTGAAATCGATCTGTTCTGCTTTCACTGAAATTACAAAGGTTTAATACGCTTTCGCGAAAGCAATGCCCATCCTGTAAAAGAAGTAAATCCTTAGGATCTAAATCTTCCACCGAGATTTTATCTTTAGAAAACAACTGATTATTCTCTGGAATATAAGCAACAAATGGTTCGTAATACAATGGTAGCTCCTTAATTTTATCTTCTTTGAGAGGAGTCGCGGCAATTGCCGCATCAAGATGACCATTTTTTAGTTTCTCGATTAATTCTTCGGTGGTGAGCTCCTCTATAAGAAGATTTACTTTAGAGTGCTTTGTGCAGAAGCTCTTTAAGAACATTGGCAGTAGAGTGGGCATCACTGTCGGGATAATGCCCAGTTTGAAATCGCCACCAATAAAACCTTTAAACTGATCTACGATATCAGTAATACGATCTACCTCATATATAATGTTCATTGATTGCGCTACAATTCTCTCACCAACTTCTGTAAGCTGAATTGGTTTTTTGTTTCGGTCAAAAATTAAAACACCTAATTCCTCCTCCATTTTCTGAATTTGCATACTCAGTGTTGGCTGAGTTACATGGCAATGTTCGGCCGCCACGGTAAAGTTGCGATGTTCGGCAATGGCAAGTACATATTTAAGTTGCGTTATAGTCATAATAAATATATTGTGATAAGAATACCAAAACTATAAGTTTTAATTATACTAAAGAAGTGTTTTTTTTGCTAAATTTATATTTCTAATAATCACAAATTAAACTATATGAAAACCAATATTTTAGGACTTGGAGTTAAAGAATCCGCAATGATAATTGATGATCTTAATACCCTTTTGTCAAATTATCAAGTTTACTATCAAAATTTACGTGGAATTCATTGGAACATTCGAGGAAAAAGATTTTTTGAACTTCACGTAAAATTTGAAGAACTTTATAAC
>JBBSRP010000162.1:0-7151 GCA_038242935.1 Flavobacteriales bacterium | reverse complement strand
TGATATTTTTACTATTGCCGATGCAAAAAGAGGTGATATCGGAAATACTTCGGCAATGTATGCCAAAGCATTTTTTGAAGATCTTGACTTTGATGCCGTAACCGTGGCGCCGTATATGGGAAAGGATTCTGTTGAGCCATTTTTGCAGCACGAAGATAAATTTGCAATATTGTTGGCATTGACTTCAAACGAAGGTGCGTACGATTTTCAGACCAAAAAAGTGGATGGAGTAGAATTGTACAAACAGGTTCTTGAAACTTCAAAAACTTGGAAAAACAGTCAAAATTTAATGTACGTAATTGGCGCTACCAAAGCTGAATATCTTGCTGAAGTTCGTAAAATCGTTCCAGAAAGTTTCCTGTTGGTTCCTGGAGTAGGAGCGCAAGGTGGAAATCTTGAAGAGGTTTGCCAATACGGAATGAACAAAAATGTCGGTCTTCTGGTAAATTCGTCTAGAGGAATAATTTATGCTTCGGGAGGATTGGACTTTGCAGAGAAAGCAAGAGAAGAAGCTTTGAAAGTTCAAGAGCAAATGAGCGTCATCATTGACAAAATGTAATTTCGTTTTTGGATATGCAACTAACTGACCAGATTGGAAAAACATTTTCGTTTGATGAAACACCAAAAACAATCGTGTCTTTGGTGCCTTCGCAAACTGAACTTCTCGTTAGTTTAGGACTTGAAGATAGCATCGTTGGCTTGACCAAATTCTGTATTCATCCTGTTGGTTTCAAAAACACAAAAACGATGGTTGGCGGTACAAAAGCGATCAACTTAGATAAAATTGCTGCTTTAAAGCCAGATATTATTATCTGCAATAAAGAAGAAAATACCCAACAAATTGTCGAAGATCTTTCGGCAATTTATCCCGTTTGGACAACTGATATTTATACTGTCGAAGATAATAATCAGATGATTTTAGACTTCGGAAAAATCTTTGGAGTAGAAGAATTTGCTTCAAAAATGGTATCTGAAATCAATAAAGCTTTGGCCGATTTTCAAACCTTTGCAAGCTCTCAAAAGCAACTAAAAGTCGCCTATTTTATTTGGAAAAATCCATATATGGTAGCGGCAAATAGCACCTACATAAATGAAATTTTAAAGCTAAATAACTTCCAAAATATCTTCGCAAATTTAGATCGATATCCCCAAATTCAAATTCAGAATTTGAAAGATCATGAGTTGGATTTCGTTTTGTTATCCTCAGAACCATATCCTTTTAAGAAAACGGATTTTGATGAATTTCACGAAATAAGTTCTGAAATTGAAGTCGCACTTGTGGATGGAGAAATGTTTTCTTGGTATGGATCACGAATTATTCTCGCGTTTGAATATTTTAAAGAGCTCAGATTTCAGCTAAATTCTCTGTGAAATATTCGCCGTCTTCCCCCGTCAAATAGGATTAAAAATAGAAATGCCAGTGAAATAAAACACTGGCATTTCTGTAACTAACTCTAACCAAATAATAAAAACCCTTTATTATATTACAAAGATGCAACAATTATTTTAATGCAGTTGTTAAGAGAATGTTATATATGTCATTGAGATACAATTAATTACAAACCTTATTTTATTGCATTCCAAAAACTCTTCGCAGTAAATCCGAGGTTCTAGCTGTAATATTATTACGAATGTCTTTTTCTTCTACAGCTACCATTGTAAAAACTCCCTTGAGAGCTTCATCTGTAACGTAGTCATTTAGGTCTGGATTTACTTTAGCAACTAGAGGCAATGTATTGTACTTAGTCAAGATCTGATTCCACGTTTTATCTGCGCCTACTTTGCTCAAAGACTTCTTTACAATCGGATTAAATTTCCCGTAAAGTTGCGTCGTAGTAGTTCTTTGCAAATATTCGGTTGCAGCATTATCGTTGCCCATCAAAATATTTTTAGCATCGGTAATTGTCATACTTTTTATAGCAGTTACAAATACTGGAACAGCTTCTTTTACAGCATCTTCGGCAGCACGGTTTAGTACTTTCAATCCTTCATCGGCAAGACTCGAAAGTCCAAGGTCTCTAAGTGCTTTATCTACTTTTTTAAGCTCGGGTGGAAGTAAGATTTTTACAGCTGCATTTTTATAAAAACCATCTGTAACTGTAAGTTTCGTTACCTGTTTTGTCACACCATTATTTAGAGCTTCTTTGAGTCCCATTGCAATATCTGCATTTCCCATTGTTTGCCCAATTCCAGGATATTGAGAAGCTACTTGTTGCAATTCGGCGCATCCAGAAAGACTTAAAACGACTGCAAGAGCCACTATTTTATTTTTCATAATAATCTTGATTTATTTGGTTTTTTTTGAATCTTGCATAGCAAATACTTTCTGTAGAAGTGGAGAAGTCCTGGCACCAATGTCTGTTCGGATTGATAATTCTTCGACAGCAATCATTTTAAAGACTCCTTCAAGTGCTTTTTTCGTAACATAATCTGTAATGTCAGGATTTACATCTGTAGTAAGTGGAAGTGAATTATATTTTGATATTATTTTTTCCCAAGCTACGTCAGCACCTACTTTTTGTAGATTTTGCTGAACCACTGGATTAAATTTACGGTAAAGATTTTGTGTCGTTTTACTTTCTAGATAATTTGTCGCCGAATTATTTCTACCCATCAAGATCGATTTTGCATCTGCGATACTCATTTGCTTGATTGCTGCCACAAAAATTGGAGTAGCTTCCTTCACGGCTTCTTCGGCGGCTCTGTTCAATAATTTTATTCCTTGGTCAGAAAGAGAAGATAGTCCAACACTTCTCAATGTTTTATCAACTTTTTGAAGTTCTGCTGGCATCAATATTTTGACGGCTTCATTTTTATAAAATCCGTTTTCCAAAGTAAGTTTTGAAACTTCTTTTTCTACACCTTTGTTCAAAGCTTCTTTCAATGCACCAGAAATATCTAGGCGGTCTCTGCTTTCGCCAGTCACACTTTCGAGGCTATTTCCTATTTTATTTAGCAATCCTTTTATCTGCGAATGCCCCAAAAAAGGCGTCATCATCAATATAACTAATGCAATTTTTTTCATAATGCTTGTTTAAAAATTTTACTACTTGCAAAGAGCAAACCAAAATTCTCTAATTCGTCTTTTTTCTTGCTGTAGAGTGCCAAATATACAATTTCTTAGTTTTAAGGTTTCCATCAATCATCAAGTATAACGTGCTTATTTTTTTTCGCTTTCGCTAAATGACCATAGATGGTATCAACCGCCAAAGTCTTCGGAATTCTAGTATTTTCTTTCCATCGAATGACTTTCGAGTAGTCTTCGGTTGAATTTGTCGTTTGCCATTGCTAATAAAAACGTATTTTTGAGAGACTATCAATAATTAAACTTCTATGCAGTTAATTTTGAAGGCTTTACTTATAGCGTCGTTTTACTTCTTTATTGTTCCCAATGCGTTCTCGCAACAGGATTCACAATACACGCAATATCTGTATAACACAATAGTTGTCAATCCAGCTTATGCAGGAAGTCGTGGCGCTCTTTCCATTTTCGCAATGCACAGAAATCAGTGGGTAGGATTTTCAGGAGCGCCCAAAACAAATGCGGTTTCAGTGCATACACCGTTCAATAATTCGAATGTTGGTGCGGGATTATCTTTCACAAACGATCAAATTGGGCCAACCGCCGAAAATACGGTTTCTGCGGATGTGTCTTATAAAATTAAAGCTTCGGACAATTATTCACTCTCTTTTGGAATCAAGGCTTCGGCTTCGTTTTTTAATTTCTATGCAAATAAATTAAATCCAAAAGATGTTGCTGATCCGTCGTTGGAAAGTTTCAAAAATTCTATCAATCCAAATATGGGGCTGGGATTTTATCTGCATTCCGAAAAGACATATTTTGGTTTATCTGCGCCACAACTCTTTGATAATTATCGATATGATGACAACGAACTCTCTTTGAATCGTGAACGGTTAAATCTTTATTTCATGACTGGTACCGTATTTCCGTTGAGTTCTGCTGTTGATTTTAAGCCAGCTTTTCTTGCAAAGTATGTAGATGGAGCACCTTTGCAGATGGATATTTCTGCGAATTTTTTATTTAATCAAAAGCTCACTTTAGGTGCAGCGTATAGATATGATGCTGCCGTAAGTGCATTGGCAGGATTTCAGGTTTCAGAAATGCTTTTTGTTGGCTATGGGTATGATTATGAAACTTCGCAACTTCATAAGTTCAATCAAGGAAGTCACGAGATTTTTCTGCGCTTTGAACTCTTTAAAACTTTTAGCGGAATTAGTTCGCCGCGTTTTTTCTAAATTCTATGATTTATGAAATATAATTTAGTCTGTTTTCTTCTACTGTTTTTCAGTGTTTCTGTTTTTTGCCAAAAGCAGCAACTTTCTAATGCCAATACCAAACACGAAAATCTAGCGTATTACGAGTCAGTGGAGATTTATAAAAAGCTTCTAAAAAAAGGATATCGCTCTGCCGAAGTATATCAAAAGATTGGAGATTCTTATTATTTCAATGGAGATTATAAAGCGGCCACATCTTATTATAAGTCACTTTTTGGATTAAAGAAACCAGTTTCAGCCGAATATTATTTTAGATATGTTCAAAGTTTGAAAGTGCAGAATAAATATGATCTTGCCGATAAGCTTTTGCAGCAACTTCCAGAAGAGCTCAAAACTGATTCACGTTTTAAATTATTTCAAGACAATAGTTCATATCTGACTCAAATTAAATCGGCGACTAGATTCAAAATAGATACGACATCTATAAATTCTCCATACTCCGATTTTGGTGCTTTTGTAATTGGAAATAAATTTTATTTCACTTCTGCCAGAGATACTTCTGGACTTTTTAGCAGAAAACATTCTTGGACAAATCAAGCATTTTCAAAACTCTATGAAGCTGAAATATCAGAGTCTGGATCTTTGGTTAACGCAAACAGGGTAAAAACAAGCTTTTCAAAAAAACTGAATCAATCCTCTGCAATTTTTACAAAAGATGGCCGCACAATGTATTTCACTCAAAATAATTCTAACGACGAAAAACGAATCAAAAACTCAGACGACAAAACCTTATTAAAAATTTTTAAGGCTTCTTACGATGGCAAACAATGGAATAATCCGATTGCACTTCCCTTTAATAGCGACAATTATAACTGTGCTCATGCAGCTTTAAGTATTGATGAAAAGTCCCTATATTTTTCATCTGATATGCCTGGAGCAGTTGGAGCTTCGGATATATATAAGGTAGAAATTTTTGAAGACGGAACTTTTGGCAAAGCAGTCAATCTAGGAGATAAAATAAATACTGAGGGACGAGAAACGTTTCCATTTATTAGCGCTGACAATAAACTATATTTTGCTTCTGATGGCAGACCTGGACTGGGAGGACTTGATATTTATGTAAGCGATTTGAATTCAACTGGTGATTTTTCTACTATTGAGAATCTGGGTGCAGACATAAATAGCAATAGTGATGATTTTGCGTTTTACATTAATAATGATAATAAAAGCGGCTTCTTTAGTTCGAATAGAAGTAAAGGGATGGGTTTTGATGATATCTACAAATTTTCAAAAGAGGAAAAATGTCTAAAGTCTATCGAAGGCAATGTTGTCGATGTTGAAACTTTGCATCCTTTGGAAGGTGTATCAATTTCATTAGTAAATAAAAAGGCGAAAAACTAGAAAGCACCATCACAGATAAATCTGGAAATTTTCATTTCAAAGGAATTGAATGTGATAAAACGTACCTTATAAATATCACCAATGATTTGTATGAAGCACAAGAGCAGATTGTGACTATTAATGCTTTAACCAACGATGGCATTAAGCAAATCGCTCTTGAAAAAACGCTAAAACCAATGAAAGTAGGCGATGATCTTGCCAAGATTCTTTCGATAAAGAATATATATTTCGATCTGGATAAATTCAATATTCGTTCAGATGCAGAATATGAACTGACAAAATTTCTGTTGATTTTGCAGCAGGAACCTCAGATGAAAATTAACATTCGATCTCATACTGACAGTCGCGCTTCAAAAGAATACAACCAATATTTATCCACAAATAGAGCTCGTTCTACTATGCAGTGGTTAATCAGAAATGGAATTTCAGCCAAACGTTTGCAATCAGCTGGATTTGGCGAATCGCAATTACTAAATCATTGTAGCGATGACGTAGACTGCCCCGAAGAGGAACATCAATTAAACAGAAGAAGTGAATTTATAATAACTAAAATTTAAGATTATGGCAACAGATTATAAAGTAGGAGACCATGTAAAATGGAATTCAGAAGCAGGAATGGTAAGCGGTAAAATAATAAAAGTACATCATCAGGACTTTGATTATAAAGGATATACGCATCACGCAAGCAAAGATGATCCGCAATATGAAATCAAAAGTGACAAATCAGATCATATTGCAGCTCATAAAGGTACAGCTTTAAAAAAAGTTTAGATTTAAATTAGTCCCAATTGTCTCGCCTTTTGAAGTAATTCTAGATCCGAACCCTTTTGAAGCAACACTTGATCTTTTATAGTTGCTTTTCTTTTCTCTATGGCACTTAATGATAATGGAATATATTCTGGAAGATTAATTGTTTTTATTCCTTGCGACAGTAAGGTTAATATCATGCTGTCATGAACATCAAAAACTAAATTATTTATGTAGAAATCTTTACGTGCTTTATTTATTGTACTACTGTAATATATTTTTCCTTCTATGACTTGTTCGCAAACAATGGGAAATATTTCGTAGGTAATATCATTTTTAGAAACAAAACCTTCGGGATTTAGTTGTTTTATAATACGATCTACTCTAAAAGGTTCATTGTGCATCGTCTGCATTATTATTTTGCATCTTGGCATCATTTTTCGCAGGTAGCTTCCCACATCTACTCCGTCCATGATATTACCTTTTTCAAAAGCAGGTATGCTGATATCTAATAAAGCCAAGTCTATTGATTGATAATTGGCTTTATGAACATTTATTATATTGAAAGCTTGCTCGCAATTGTTTGCTTTTATAAATTGTGGTTGAGCGTCTCCAAAGTCAAATTCTGCTAACAAATTTAGGTAACCGTCAACCGTAATGGGGTGGTCATCGACAATAAGAATTAGGACTGATTTCAATGTTATACTATTTTGTGTAAATTTATTAAAATTTTACGGCTAAACCGTAATGGAATGTTAACTAAAGGT
>JBBSRP010000161.1:0-7167 GCA_038242935.1 Flavobacteriales bacterium | reverse complement strand
TATGTTTTCATGGGTCTTTCCTTGCATTAAGTTTGCCTCTTTTCCCACGGCTATTATCTTTCCGGACATACGGTCACGGGCAACTATCGATGGACTATCAATAACTACTTTGTCGTTATGTATGATTAGCGTGTTGGCGGTACCAAGATCTATCGCAATATCCTCGGTCATGAAATCAAAAAATCCCATACGTTTTTTCAGGGTTAAATATTATTAAAAAGGAACGTGCAAAGTTAAACAAATTAATGTTTGAAATGACGTGTTCCCGTAAATACCATTGCAACATTATTTGCATTGCAATAATCAATGCTCAACTCGTCTTTGATCGATCCACCAGGCTGAATTACTGCCGTAATTCCTGCTTTGTCGGCTAGTTCAACACAATCTGGGAAAGGAAAAAAAGCATCGCTCGCCATCACAGCACCCGATAAATCAAAATTGAAAGTGTTTGCTTTTTCTACAGCTTGTTTTAATGCGTCAACACGAGACGTTTGCCCGGTGCCGGATGCGATTAATTGCTTGTTTTTTACAAATACAATTGTATTAGATTTTGTGTTTTTGCAAATTTTAGATGCAAAAAGTAAATCTTCAATTTCTTCTGAAGTCGGAGCAATAGTAGTAACGACTTTTAAGTCTTCTTTATTGTCTGTAATATTATTTTTATCCTGAACTAAAACACCGTTCAAACAAGTACGAACTTGTTTTGCGGGTAAGTCTTGATTCTTCATTACAAGTATAATTCTGTTTTTCTTTTCACTTAATTTAGCAATCGCTTGCTCATCATAATTTTCGGCAATTACAACTTCGCAGAATAATTTGTTGATTTCTTCAGCGGTAGCAAGATCAATTTTTCCATTGCTTATCAAAACTCCGCCAAAGGCAGAAGTTGGATCTGCGGCAAGAGCAGCTAAATAAGCTTCTTTCATTGTGCTTTTTGAAGCTAGGCCACAAGCATTATTATGTTTTAAGATCGCAAACGTTGGTTCGTTATCTTTAAATTCTAAGATTAAATTTACAGCTGCATCAACATCCAAAAGATTATTATAAGAAAGTTCTTTACCATGAAGTTTTTTGAACATTGCATCAAAATCTCCAAAGAAATATCCTTTTTGATGTGGGTTTTCGCCATATCTCAAAGTCATTCCGTTTGCAATGCTTTCTTTATAAAACGTTTCATCTGTATTAAAGTAATTAAAAATAGCAGAATCGTAGTGAGAAGAAATATGAAATGCCTGCGTAGCATACAATTTTCTTTCTTCAATTGTCGTAGCTCCATTTCCTTCATTAAGAAGATCTAGGAAACTACTGTATTGCGAAACTGATGATACAATTACAGTATCTTTGAAGTTTTTTGCTGCTGCGCGAATTAAAGAAATTCCACCAATATCAATTTTTTCGATGATATCAGCTTCATTTGCTCCCGAAGCAACAGTATCTTCAAAAGGATATAAATCTACAATTACCAAATCAATTTGAGGAATGTCAAATTCCTCCATTTGCTGCACATCACTTTCATTATCCTGACGATTCAAAATTCCACCGAAAATCTTTGGGTGCAAAGTTTTTACACGACCTCCTAATATAGAAGGGTATGAGGTAACATCTTCAACTGCAACAACTGGAATGCCAAGGTTTTTGATAAAATCTTCAGTTCCACCTGTTGAGTAAAATATTACATTTTGCTCGTGTAATTTTTTTACAATTGGCTCAAGTCCTTCTTTTGAAAATACGGAAATTAAAGCTGTCTTGATTGATTTTGTAGTTGTCATTTCGAATAATTGTGTTTGTAGCTGCAAAAGTAGTTTTTTTGTGCATAATGCCAATTTCTTTTTGAGACTTTATATCTTTTTTACAACTATAAATTATTAGGTTTTTCGTAATTAATTCTTGAATTTTACCTGATATAATATTACTTATGATAGTTTACCTCCGTCTTGTTGGCGAAAGTTTCAATTTTGCAATTAATGCGTTGCGCAATAATAAATTGCGAACGCTACTTTCGCTGTTAGGAGTAACAATCGGAATCTTTTCGATTATTGCAGTTTTGGCGGCAGTTGATTCATTAGATAAGAAAGTTAAGGGCTCTTTGAGCAATTTGGATAAGAACACTATTTATTACACTAATGTATCTTTTGGTCCCACCGAAATACCGAGATGGAAGTCGGAGCAGTTTCCTGATGTGACTTACGAAGAATATCAGTTTCTAAAAAAATCTTTAGGAAATACCGACAATGTCGCCTTTAAATTTTTCACTAAGAAAGAAAATATTAAATATGAAACTGAAACTGTAAATCAGGTTACCGCAGTGCCTGTGACTTACGAATTTCTCGACGTTCAATTGCTAGAGTTCGAAGAAGGAAGATTCTTTAATGAGTCAGAATCAAATTCTGGATCTCAAGTTGTAGTTTTGGGTTATGATATCGCAGAAAGTTTGTTCAAGTCTACCGAGGCTCTCGGGAAAACCGTCAGAATGTATGGGCAACGTTTTACCGTAATCGGTGTTATCAAAAAGCAAGGAATGGGAATGTTTGGCGAGGACAATGACTCTTCGGCGTTTTTTCCAGCCAACTTTATCAGGAGAATGTACGGCGATAAGAGTGATTTTATGCTGCCAGTAATAATTATAAAACCAGAGAAAGGAGCCGATATTCCAGCGTTGAAAGCAGAATTGATTCAGAAGATTCGAACTGACAGAGGCTTGAAAGCAGGGGAGATGGATAATTTTTTTGTCAATGTCCTCTCGGGACTGACGGATTTGATAGATAATATTGTAGGTCAGATGAATATTGTGGGTTGGATAATCAGTGGATTTTCATTACTTGTTGGAGGTTTTGGAATTGCGAATATCATGTTTGTTTCGGTAAAAGAGCGAACAAGTTTAATAGGAATTCAGAAAGCCTTAGGAGCAAAAAACAATTTTATTTTATATCAGTTTTTATTTGAAGCTGTAATTTTGTCACTTTTTGGAGGAATGATAGGATTGCTTTTCGTTTGGATCATTGCCATAATCTTGACGAATGCCCTAGATTTTGAATTTGTATTGAGCTTTTCAAATATTCTTTTAGGAACTTCCTTGGCAGCTGGGATTGGATTAATTTCTGGAATTTTACCTGCTATCGCTGCATCGAAATTGGATCCTGTTGAAGCTATCAGGACAGGGATGTAATCCATAAAATCCTCTCCCAGCCCCCCTCCGATACTTCGACAGGCTCAGCAACCGAGGAGGAGTAGTCTGGACGTGACGTCAAAATTGGTGTGTCTTTTTAATTTGATAAATTTCGTAATGGAGTGTTTTGTGATTCCAATTGCCATCGGGAGAAGTGATCGGATATGAGAATCAATTTTATTTCTGATAAGTTTAAACTTCTTGTAATTGAGATTTGCTTTTTTAACTTTACTCTCAAACTTTACCCACAAACTTGTCATCCTGACGAAGGAAGACCCGAGCGGTAGCGAACGGGCGAAGCAATCTCGTTTGCGCGTCAATCTTAATTATTTCTAGACAAAGTTTCCGAATTCCACAAAATTGCTTTGTAAAATTTAGTCCAAACCTTAACTACAAACTATCTCTACAAAATTCTCATCCTGATCTGGATAGCTATCGGGAGAAGGATCTCATTTGAGACTCAACCTTATTCGGACAAAAGTTTCAATTTCCTGCTACTCCTTAAATTACTTAAAGTAAATTTTTGGCTTTCGCCGATAAATACAGCCTGCTCAAAAAATAGATAGTGCAAAGTTTTGATCTGTCTTCGTTTGAAGGATATAGGGGAAATTGCAGGCAACGGCCAGTATAAGTGCAGTAGCGGGATTTGTTCACTTACCTTTCGCTTTATGACTGACCTTAAATTTATAAAATTACTTTTGATTTAAGCACTTATCCGCTATTGCGTTTATGCCTTGTTGCCTGTTGTTTTTCTGCGTTCTGATTCATTCAATTAATATTTTTATTTCAGAAAAAAAAATTGATCTACTTTAGATTTTTATTCGTTTATGCATATAATGATTTGTTATTCCATCAGGTAATATAACTTGATTATTTAATTATTATTTTTTGGGTAGTAATTTTTCCACTGTTTTTTGCTTGAAACTTTAGTAGGTAAACACCAGAACTTAAATCACCTAGGTCACTAAATCCCTTAGAATCAGATGTGCTTTTTGCTTTTATAAATTGTCCCAGTATATTGTATACTTCTATTTCTATTGGGGAATTAACAGTGCCATTAAATTCAAAATTTAAAACAGAAGAAGTTGGATTAGGATAAATAGCTACTGCAAGATTGTCATAACTTTTAATACCTAAACTTTCATCTATATATTTAGAAAGGAAAGAATTTGGTTTTCCTTCAAGAGGGGTGTCTTGAAAAGCACCTGGAGTAGCAATATTGTGAGGGCCTTCATCACCACCATAAAAATAAATTCCTTGATTATATAAATTCATTCCGTAATACCCGCGGACCTCATTATTGGATTTTTCAAGATAACTACCGAATATAAATTGTCCATTTTCATTAAATTTTATGGTATAATAAGTATCAGAGTTTTCCATTTCCGGAAGAAATCCATTTAAAATATCATTTTCATCCGCAAGTTTTTTTGCCATAACATATAGTTCACTACCATCCTTAGTTGTGATATTTGTTGATATAAAAGGTAATGGGTAATCCGTACCAGGGAGATAGGTTGTCCACAGCGAGTTCCCATCAATATTCAATTTTGCTAGAACCCCTGATCCAGAGCTATTATTATCATACATATTTGGAAAGGATACTTCCGGAGTTCCAATATTAGTGCTAGATGTTCCATATGTAAGATAGAGGTTGTTATTTGTTAATAATAAAGCATTGCGTCGTGAATAATTTTGTCCATTGCCTTGTGGAATATAGTAACTCCAAATCCTGTTTCCTGTTAAATCAAATTTACTGATAAATATGGAGTGAGTTTGCGACTGAAAAACATAATTACACCTGTGTCAAAATAGGAATTCACGATATCTTTATTATGCACATATCCGGCAATATAAACTGCCGACTCATCAACTTGCAAACCTGAGATGGAATGTACTTGAACTTGATCGGTGCCGTAATAAGTTGCCCATAATCGCTGTCCTTGGGGATTAAATTTTGAAATTAAATATTTTGCACCGTTTCGTTGTTCCTGGAATATATTTGTGGTAGCCATATCATCGCTTTGGGTCCCAAAAGTCCAGAAAATATTGTTTTCTGCATCTATTTCCAGCCCCATATAATGAGTTTCTATGGGAGTGTGTGAACTTTCATAACTGGTACCGCCAAAATAGGTGCCCCATATTTTGTTACCGTACTCATCAAATTTCATTAAAAAAGAATCTCCGTTTCCGCCTACATAACTTTCCTGAAAGGGTCCAGTGGTCGCAATTCCTTCCTCACGGTTGGTATATCCGGCAATAATAATATCCCCACTATGATCTATGGCTAATCCAAAAGTTCTACCGAAAGATGCTGTTGTCCACAATAAATCGCCTTCTGATGAGAATTTAGACAATGAGCCCAAAGAGAGATTCTGAACTAAGCTATTCGTAGCCTTAATTATGTAAACGTTATTCTTGTTGTCCACAACTATTCCTGTATTTCCGTCAGTCCCCACATTGGGATTATTGTTATTGGTATAAGTACACCATTCTTCGGAGGAAGAAGATTCCTGCGCACTTAAATAACTAAATGAAAATAAGAACAATAAACTTAAAAGATGTGCTTTAATAATCATCGGAATTTAAAATGCTATAATATTATAGATAACCGCGGTTGGATCTAAGGGATCAAGGGTTATTTCGGAATATTGGAAACTGACATAAGTCCCCAAAATAAAAGGCTGTGCCGGTCCTATATCTCCGCCATCAGCTATAGGCAAGGAATTGTCATTGTTTGAGATTTTTGCAAAGTAAAACTTCTGAGTGTTTCAAAAGTCGTCATATGCAACAGAGGAAGAAATAGGTCCCACTCCAGCAAGAAGCCATTGAGTGATGCCAGTAAAGTCATCATAAGGAAACATATAAGGAGAAGATGGACTAGCATCTGAGGCCGAGTATGTTGTGCCTGCTGGAGCAATAATCGAGTTGTTAGACATTAATTGCGGATATTCATCATTAATATCCTTTGTCACGATATAAGAAACAAATATGTCATAACTGAAACCATTTATAATATTAACTTTTTGTTGGGCAAAAAGTTTTCCACAGCAAATCAAAATGATTAGTAAAGTGATTTTTTTCATAGTAATAGTTTTTATGTGATTTTTAATATACTAACGCTTTTTGGTAAACACACATTAAATGTTCAATTTTACCAAATATTTTTATAAGAATAGTTGATTAAAATCCGCACAACTGCTTTTTCTTTTCACAAAATATATTAAACTTAAAATAGTTTTCTCGCAATCCTGTCCGATGAAAAAAAGTTCAAAATCTCTTTGTCCGTTCTGAAATTCAGTCCCATCATTTTTTTATTCTTTAAGCAGTGTTTTAAAAAAATTGGAAACTTTTCCGCTCGTTTTCCGATATTGATTTTTTATTTCAAATGACAGGCAACTCGTTTATAAGTCCAATAAAACCACACATATATACCATACGGTAATTGTAAATGTATGACGTTGTGGCTTTTATTAAAAGCTAATATATTCAAAATCTTTACAATAATAGACGATTATTAATATTCAAGTATAAAATTTAAATGAGTTTTTTTAACTCTTCAAGACGAGTAATTTCAAACTTGATATATTTATACAATGTAGTTTTACTTTTGATTTCCAGAATTTTGCAGGTCTCGTCAATACTTAATTTCCATTCGTCAAATGGCACTTTTGCTTGAATTACCTTCTTTTGCGCGTCGACTGAAAGTCCTTTTGGCTTCCCTCCTTTTCGCCCTCGTGCTCTAATCACTTTCTAATCCTACTTCGGTTGAAGTAGTACGTAAAAATTGTAGTTTTTACCATCGGCTAACGGCTAACGGCTAACGGCTAACGGCTGAAAGCTGACAGCTAAAATGCTATTGTTTAATAACCAGAGAATCAATATTATTGTTAGTTACATTAAATCCCAAATTTATGAAACATCTCTACCTACTACTTTTAACTTTTTTTATAGGAAATAGCTTTGCGCAATCAGAGTTTCCTTATGATCTTGAATATTGC
>JBBSRP010000160.1:0-7300 GCA_038242935.1 Flavobacteriales bacterium | reverse complement strand
GGCTTTTATAGCCTAACATCGAATTATCAGAAGTTATTTTGTAACCCACTTTAAGGAAACCGCCGTACACGTAAGTACATACGGTGGTGTGAGAGGACGACAAAGTCAAGGTTTAAACTTAACTTTGTCTCCTACTTTAATACATTAATAAAAATAAAATAATGATATGCTACTGAAAGACCTTCCAGAAAATTCTTATCCTGAAAAATACGCAGCTTATATTGATACTTTAGATTCCAACACTAATCTAGTTGACGGTCTTGAGATTAGCTTATATGAATTTATAAGATTTGTTCAATCTATTCCTTTAGGTAAACACGATTATCAATACGCTCCAGACAAATGGACTATCAAAGATATTATTCAACATCTCATTGATTGCGAACGAATTTTCAGTTATCGTGCGTTGAGGTTAGGTAGAAATGATCATACAAAACTAAATAGTTTTGACGAAGATCAATATGCAATCGAAGCTGGAGGTAATCTTAGAACGTTGCAAAATTTGCTAACTGAATTTTCTACGGTGCGTCAAAGTACTTTGTTATTGTATAAAACTTTTACTGCAGAACAGTTGCATCAGCAGTGGGTGACTGGCAACAACGAACTGTCGCTGGCTGCTCTTGGATTTATAATCATTGGACATCAGCAACATCATAAAAAGATTTTTGAAGAGCGATATTTATAGCTAAAGCATTTAATTTTTACATTTTTTTCTATTTGGGCGAGACCTTCGCCTGAACTTTTTCGTCAAAGTTGAATATGTATTTTGGCTCAGGTCGGGCTATTCGTTCCCAATCTTTCTTGTAGCTTTTGCTCCGCAAAACCACAAGGAAGGATTTCCACTGCAAACGAAGTTCACTGAACTCCTCTGAAAATAAAAGTTTAGTCAAGTAATCTCTCTCGCAAAAATGTCGTGAGACAAGAAGTTATATTTTCAGTTTAAGGCAATAAATATTTTTTGGCAGGATTGGATTTAATTTAAAATTTAGCTGATAGAAGAAATTCAGGAAGTTTTCGCGATAGCAGGTTAAATAAAAACTGTGGTAAAATTATCCCTGAAAATATTTGTAACATTTTTTATTTTATCTCTTGCTTTTTTCGCTGAAATCTAAACGACAAGATTTTCTCTGCTATTTTTTATCAAAACTCAAGTTGAAAATAAATGTACTTCGTTTAAAATATACAATAGAGTACATCAATGGAATGCAAATTTTAAGAAGAGTAGAAAAAAACATAGTGCTTTATGGTTTAAGTAATTAAAGGCCTTTACTTAAATTAAATTCTAAGATATAATTTAGTTGGTCGAAGAACTTTAGTCATAGCCGTGATAACAACGAAAATCCCGCAGGCAGCGGTGCTATTTTTTCCTGGCAGAAAAGAGCGACCAACGGAAGCTCCTTTTCTGGCATTGGAAAAAAAGCACTGCAACGAGGAATTGCAGAGGATAGCGCGAATAGCTTCAAAAAAATCTTCTCTAAATAATTATTATTCTTTGTAAATGGCGTCGAATTTTTCACATAAATAAAAAAGAGGAACCTATCGCTAGATTCCTCTTTCTTTATATTCAAGTCAAAAGATTATTCTTCGTCCTCATCTTCATCATCCTCTTCTTCGATGTCTCTGTCCTCATCGTCATCATCCGCTTCGTCATCGTCTTCTTGATCACGCTTACGAGTCTTTTTGATAAGCTCTTCATCGTCATCTTCTTCAGGCATATCGTCGTCTTCGTCAATTCTCTTCACGATGTCGTCCAACGGCTCAACCATTGAGTCAAGATCATCATCCTCATCAAAGTTTTCCATGCTATTGGCTAGCTTCGTACTTACTTTAACAAGGTAAATTGTGTCTTCGGTGCGAACTTCCACCGCTTCGACCATTTCATTTTGGGCATTTCGAAACCGGACGATGTTTGTATCGTCATAACCTTCTGGAAATTTATCAACCAAAAGGTTCAAAATTTCGTTGGTCAGTTTTGAATAATCAACAATAACTCTTTTCATAAATTTATTAGTAGTCTAGTAGGTAAGCAAAAATTAGTGGAGCAACAATTGTTGCATCAGATTCAATTATGAATTTTGGGGTATTGATATCAAGTTTTCCCCAAGTAATTTTTTCGTTCGGAACAGCTCCAGAGTACGAACCGTAACTTGTTGTAGAGTCAGAAATCTGACAGAAATAGCTCCAGAAAGGTGTTTCAGGCTTTTCCATATCTTGGTAAAGCATTGGCACAACGCAAATAGGAAAATCTCCAGCAATTCCACCGCCAATTTGGAAGAATCCAACTCCTTTGTCAGAATTTTTGGTGTACCAGTCTGCAAGGTATCCCATATATTCAATACCAGATTTTACAGTAGATGCTTTAAGTTCTCCTTTGATTACGTACGATGCGAAGATATTTCCCATTGTACTATCTTCCCATCCTGGAACGATAATAGGTAGGTTTGCTTCTGCAGCTGCGTACATCCAGCTATCTTTAAGGTCAATCTCATAATATTCTTCTAGAACACCAGAAAGCAACATTTTGTACATAAATTCATGTGGAAAATAACGTTCTCCAGCTTCTTCTGCATCTTTCCAGATTTTGACGATGTGTTGTTGCAATCTTCTGAAAGCCTCATGCTCTGGAATACAAGTATCAGTCACACGGTTTAATCCGCGCTCCATCAAGTCCCATTCTTCTTGAGGTGTCAAATCTCTATAATTTGGCACACGCTCGTAGTGAGAATGCGCAACAAGATTCATAATATCTTCTTCAAGATTCGCACCTGTACAAGAAATAATTTGCACTTTGTCCTGACGAATTATTTCTGCAAAAATCTTTCCTATCTCAGCTGTACTCATTGCTCCAGCCAATGTTACCATCATTTTTGAGCCTTTTTTTAATTGCTCTTCGTATGATTTTGCGGCGTCTACTACAGAAGCAGAGTTAAAGTGCAGGTAGTATTTTTCAATAAACTGGCTAATTGGTCCTTTATTCATTATCAACTTTTTTTTAAATTCAATATTTACTTATGCTTTTCGTTTTCACGAGAAAATAATTATCAAAGAAATAATATTTTATCGAAAATTACAAATCACAAATTTTTAAACTTTTTTACTATAGCCTAAAATCTTAAGTACATCCTCGGCATTTTGTTGCTCTGAGAAAACTTCTGTTGCGAGAATTCCGTTTTCGTCACGATCAATCAAGATATGCTTAGGTTGTGGAATCAAACAGTGATGCAATCCTCCAAATCCACCAATTGTTTCTTGGTACGCTCCTGTATTAAAGAAACCGATGTATAATGGTTTTTCTTTATTGTATTTAGGTAAATATATAGCGTTCATATTTTGCTCAGAATTGTAATAATCATCACTATCACAGGTTAATCCACCTAGGAGAACGCGTTCGTATGTGTCGTTCCATCTATTTACGGCAAGCATAATAAAACGTTTGTTTATTGCCCAAGTGTCTGGAAGAGTCGTGATGAAAGAACTGTCAATCATATTCCATTTCTCACGGTCATTCTGCTGTTTCTGATACAAAACTTGGTAAACGGCTCCACCGCTTTCACCTACAGTATAAGATCCAAATTCTGTAAAGATATGAGGAACATCAACTTCTGCTTCTTCACAGGCAATCTTGATCTGATTTGTAATTTCGTCTATCATATATTGATAGTCGTAATCAAAAGCTAGAGAATTCTTGATTGGAAAACCACCACCGATATTCAAGCTATCTAGGGTTGGACATTCTTTTTTAAGTGCAACATATACCTTGATACATTTTACAAGTTCATTCCAATAGTAAGAATTATCCATAATTCCTGTATTGATAAAGAAGTGTAAAACCTTTAATTCTAGGTTTTTATTATCCTGAATTTGCTTTTTGTAAAAAGGAACAATGTTTTTGTATCCAATTCCCAAACGACTCGTGTAAAATTCGAATTTTGGATCTTCCTCGGCTGCGATTCTAATTCCAATTTTGAATTTTCCGTTAATCTCCGCTTGAAGTAAATCTAGTTCTTCGAAGTTGTCAATTATCGGAATTGTTTTGCTATATCCGCCGTTAATCAAGCGAGCGATATTTGTAACGTATTGATCTCTCTTGAAACCGTTGCAAATGATAAACGTGTTTTTGTTGATTTTTCCATTAGCTATAAGACGCTCAACGATGTCGATATCAAAAGCAGAAGATGTTTCAATATGAATGTCATTTTTGAAAGCTTCGTTCATTATAAACTCAAAGTGTGAGCTTTTTGTGCAATAGCAGTAGTAATATTTCCCTTCATATTTATTCTTTTCCATTGCTTTTCTAAAATATCCTTTTGCTTTTTGGATGTTTTTCGAAATTTGTGGGAGGTAGGTAAACTTAAGTGGCGTTCCGTACTGTTCTACAAGTTTCATCAAATCGATATCGTGAAATTGTAGGTTGTCTTTGTTAAGTTTAAATTCTTCTTGAGGAAAGTAATATGTTTGATTTATTAGATCGCTATATTTTGTATTCATTTGTGATACTGTGTGTTAAATAAAGTTAATTAAAGAATTAGATGAAGTCGCTAAATCAAACACGCAGTTTTGCATATATAATTTGTAGCTTGTCTATTCTTATATTTAAGATAGATAAAAGAGGCTGTTTTTGAAATTCAACAAAATTTAAAGATGTTATAATATCGGCCAAAAATAAAGTCAGATTACTGATATTTCGTCTGGAAGACTTGTATGTATTTTGAGCTTTTTTCACGGGACAAATGTAAAAAATTTAATATGCGTTACGCAATATTTTTGTTTAAATAAATGAGGTATTTTTATAATCGTCAAATGACGCGTAGATCATATCATTGTCAACTTGCTGATCTATTTTGATATTTCCTATACCATCCAGGAGCGCAAATTTTACTTTACCAAACTCATTTTTCTTATCATGTTTTAATAAGTTTAAAATTTCTTCTATATCAGAATCTAAAAACTCAATCTTTTCAAAAATCGAAAGTAGCTGATTTTTTATGCTGCCAAATTCAGATCTAGATATTAAATTTAATTTGAAAGATAAGAAACTTTCTAGAATCATCCCGATTGCTATGGCTTCTCCGTGTAAAAGATTAATCTCTTTTGTCATAAAATGACTTTCGATCGCATGTCCTAATGTATGTCCGAAGTTGAGGGCTTTCCTGATTCCTTCTTCTGTTGGATCTTGAAGAACAATTTTGTTTTTAATTTCCACCGATTCAAAAATGAGTGAATCGAAGTCAGCGTAGTCGATCCCTTCTAAATTTTGAAATTTCTCCCAGTAGCCTTGGCTGGCAATAAGTCCGTGTTTTAGCATTTCAGCCAATCCTGAGCGCATTTGATTTTGCGGAAGCGTTTCTAAAAACTCAGTGTCAATAAGCACCATTTCTGGAGATGTAATTGTGCCAATTTGATTTTTTAAATTGCCTAAATCAACACCATTCTTACTTCCTATTGCCGCATCTACCATTGATAGAAGCGTCGTAGGAACATTGATAAAGGATATACCTCTTTTAAATGTTGCAGCAACAAAACCTCCTATATCACTCACAACTCCGCCTCCTAGATTGATTAGAATGCTTTTTCTATCTGCACCCAAATCAGATAAAACACTCCATAATTCAACGCAAGTTTCTATATTCTTAGAAAGTTCAGAAGATTCGATTTCAATTATCTCAATCCTGCTTTCTGCTGCAATATTACTTAGAAATTTTGAAGAGCAAAGTTCATTGGTATTAGTATCTACAAGAACAAATAGCGTGGAGTGTAAATGTGACTTTAAATAAGCATTTAGTTGCTCGTAACCTTCACCGTTAAAATATACCGAGTAGCCTGTAGAAAGTATCGATTGCATAGCAGTTTTAGTATAAAATTAAAGGCTGCAAATTAAGGTATTTTTTGACCAATAATAGATGCAGTGTCATTATATTTGCAGGATTAAATTTAGTCATGGAAAAAATATTTAATAATACAGAAGTTGCTTTTGCCCTAAAGTCAAAAAACGAACTTGATCGTGCTTACTGGCTTTTTAAAATGATTCAAAATCCTACACTGGTAAAAGTAGGAACATCCCTCACCAATTTTGCTTTAAACTTACATTTGCCGGTCACAGGTCTTATTCGTGCGACGGTTTTTGACCATTTCTGTGGAGGTACTACCGAGCGTGACTGCCTTCCTGTTGTGGACAGGATGTATGACAAAGGCGTTTCGTCGGTTTTAGATTATTCGGTAGAAGGTAAGGAAGACGAGGAACATTTTGATGATGCAATGGAAATGACCTTGCGTATCATAGATTTTGCCAAAGAAAGAAAAGCGCTTCCTTATGCGGTTTTTAAGCCTACGGGCTTTGGTCGATTTGAATTATATGATAAAATTGGTGCAGGTGTTGCATTAAGTGAGTCGGAAACCAAAGAGTGGGCTAGAGTAGTAGAGCGTTTTGATAAAGTTTGCAAAAAAGCTTTTGAAAATGACATTGAAGTATTGATTGATGCCGAAGAAAGTTGGATGCAAGATGCAGCTGATGACTTAGTAAAAACGATGATGCAGCGTTATAACACCAAAAAAGCCATTGTTTCTAATACACTTCAAATGTATAGACATGACCGATTGGCTTATCTAATCAAACTTCATGAGCAGGCTAAAGTTGAAGGATTTTATATAGGAATGAAGTTAGTTCGTGGTGCTTATATGGAAAAAGAAAATGAGCGTGCTGCAGAGAAAGGATATCCATCTCCAATTTGCAAAGGCAAACTTGCTACAGATGAAAACTACAATAGTGCAGTAAAATATATGCTTGCTAATATTAATAAGATGTCATTGTACGCTGGTACTCACAATGAAGAGAGTTCTTATATGTTGATGAGAATAATGAAAGAGAACGGTATAGATAAAGGAGATCGCCGGATCTTTTTTGGACAGTTGTACGGAATGAGCGACAATATTAGTTTTAATTTAGGCGCAGCAGGTTACAATGTTGCAAAGTACCTTCCTTTTGGGCCGGTGCGCGAAGTTATGCCATACCTAATACGACGTGCACAAGAAAATACTTCGGTTGCGGGACAGACGAGTAGAGAGTTAAATTTAATATCTACAGAGAGAGAAAGAAGATCAAAAAAATAATTAAAAAAATATCTTTTTATAGTTGCAGATATAGATTCCTTACGTATATTTGCACACCGATAAAAAGGGGCGATTAGCTCAGTTGGTTCAGAGCATCTGGTTTACACCCAGAGGGTCGGGGGTTCGAATCCCTCATCGCCCACAAGAAAAAGCAGAAACGAGAGTTTCTGCTTTTTTATTTCCCAAAAGTGTC
>JBBSRP010000159.1:0-7317 GCA_038242935.1 Flavobacteriales bacterium | reverse complement strand
GCAACTTTAAGAATTATACAAAATGGAATTAAAAGAAAAATTAATATCATCTCATATTGCCTTTGAAGAACGCGTAAATGTAGATACTGAACTTCACGATATCAGGACTGCAGCGCTCAAAAACTTCGAAGAAAAAGGATTTCCTACAAAAAAAGATGAAGCGTGGAAATATACCTCGCTGAATTCTTTGCTTAAAACGGATTTTTCAGTTTTTGCCAAAGGCGATCATAAAATTAATAACGAAGACCTTAAAAAATATTTTCTTCAAGAAATTGACACTTACAAAGTAGTCTTTGTTGACGGAATTTTCAACTCATTTTTGTCTTCAACAACGCACGAAGGTGTGGACGTTTGCTTGATGTCGTCTGCAATGACAAAGGCGAAATACATTCCTGTTGTTCAGGAGTATTTTAACACTGCGGCGAGCAAAGATGACAGTCTTACAACTTTAAATACTGCATTTTCTGTAGAAGGTGCTTACATCAATATCCCGAAAAATAAGATTGTAGAGAAGCCAATTGAAATCACGTATTTCTCGACTGCTTCGGCTGAAAACGCTTTGATGGTACAGCCTCGCAACTTAGTAATTGTTGGAAAAAATTCGCATGTTCAGATTATTGAGCGTCATCAAAGTTTAAATAATAATACAGTTTTCACCAATTCGGTAACAGAAATTTTTGCTGAAAAAGATTCTGTAGTGGATTATTACAAAATTCAAAACGATAACGATCAAGCAAATTTGATCGATAATACTTTCGTTTCACAGCAGTTTCAAAGTGAGGTTTCTGTCCATACTTATTCTTTTGGAGGCAACCTAACCCGCAATAATCTTAACTTTTATCACCACGGCGAGCGCATTGTCAGCAGGTTAAATGGTATCACGATTATTGGCGAAAAGCAGCACGTAGATCACTACACTTTAGTACATCACGCTTCACCAAATTGCGAAAGTCATCAAGATTACAAAGGGATTTTCAGCGATAGATCGATCGGTGTTTTCAACGGAAAAATTTACGTTGAAAGAGAAGCTCAAAAGACGAATGCGTTCCAGAAAAGCAATAATATTTTGCTGAGCGATAAAGCTACAATCAACGCAAAACCACAGCTTGAAATTTTTGCTGATGATGTAAAATGTTCACACGGATGTACAATCGGACAGCTTGACGAAGATGCAATGTTTTATATGCGATCACGCGGTATTCCTGAAAAAGAAGCTAAGGCTTTGCTGATGTACGCATTTTCAAATGACGTTATTGAGAGCATTAAAATCCCTGAATTGAAAGCTAGAATAACCAAAATAATTGCTAAGAAACTTAGCGTTAAATTAGGTTTTGATCTATAATATCAGAATGATTTTTTGGAGCTTTTTCCCGCTATCCGCTCCAATCTTTATATAAAAGTTGCGAAAGGCAACTTTTATATAAAGGATTTCCACTACTATCGGGGCTAAAAAAAAAGAAAATGAGTTTCAATGTAGACGTAATTCGTAAAGACTTTCCAATACTATCTCAGAAGATAAATGGCAAACAACTAGTATATCTTGACAATGGCGCAACTTCTCAAAAACCACAACAGGTCATTGATGCAATTGCAGATTATTATAAAGAATTAAATGCTAATGTTCACCGAGGTGTGCACACACTTAGTCAACTTGCAACAGATGCATTTGAAGAGGGACGCGCCAAAATTCAGAAACATATAAATGCTAAGGAATCCTTTGAAGTAATTCTAACTTCGGGCACAACTCACAGTATAAATATCGTAGCCAATGGTTTCACAAACATGCTAAAATCTGGTGACGAAATTCTAATCTCGGCATTAGAACATCACAGTAATATTGTGCCGTGGCAAATGCTTTGTGAGCGTACTGGAGCTGTCTTAAAGGTGATTCCTATGAATCTTGAAGGCGAGTTACTACTGGCGGAGTTTGATTCTCTTTTGAATTCAAACACCAAAATTGTTGCGGTAAACCACGTTTCAAATGCTTTGGGAACAATTAACCCTATTCGATACATTATCGCCGAAGCGCACAAAGTTGGAGCGGCTGTTTTGATTGATGGAGCACAATCTGTAGCGCATATCAAGCCAGATATGCAAGAACTAGATTGTGATTTTTACGCTTTCTCTGCACATAAAATCTGCGGCCCAACGGGTACAGGAGTTTTGTATGGCAAAGAAGAATGGCTTAACAAATTGATTCCGTTTCAAGGTGGAGGGGAGATGATTAAGGAAGTGACTTTCGAGAAAACGACCTACGCAGATCTACCCTATAGATTTGAAGCAGGAACACCCAACATTGCTGGAGTAATTGGCTTTGGTGCTGCACTTGATTATCTCAATGAAATTGGAATGAACGCTATTGCTGAACAGGAAGAAAAATTACTACAATACGCAACTGAAGAATTATTGAAAATCCCTGAATTAAAAATCTGGGGAACGGCAAAAGAGAAAGTTTCAGTAATATCATTTAATATTGGAAGTCTTCATCCCTACGATATTGGAACAATTCTTGACAATAGCGGAATTGCAGTTCGTACAGGACATCACTGTGCACAACCAATTATGAACTTTTGCGATATTCCAGGAACCGTCAGAGCTTCTTTTTCATTTTATAATACCGTTGAAGAAGTAGATTTATTGGTAAAAGCGATTTTAAAAGCGCAAAAAATGTTAAGTTAGTATCTATAAATAACCTTAAAACAAATCAGATGAAAATAATAGCAGCAATAGCAATGGTGTTTTTCTTAGCAAAAGGATGTGGTAACGAAACAGCAAAAGATATGCAAACAGCTCAAATAGAATATACAGCAAATACTAGAGGTTTCTTTCAAAAACTGATGGTGAACAATGGAGTTTTTTCTAAATCAGAAGATAGAAATTCTGATGCAAAAGCTGAAGCTATCAGTCTTAGTAAAGAAGAAACTCAGGACTTGGTTGCAGCGTTTCAAGAAATCAATCTTGAAGATCTAGGCGATTATAAAGCGCCAACAGAAAAACGTTTCCATGATGGTGCTGCTATTGGAAAACTAAAAATTACATATCAAGGCAAAACATACGAATCACAAGATTTCGATCATGGAAATCCTCCAGTAGAGATCGAAAAATTCGTAGACAAACTGGTATCATTAGCAAAAAACGAATAATGAGTATTGAAGATAAAAAAGAAGAGATAATAGAAGAATTTTCATTCTTTGAAGATTGGGACGAGCGTTTTCAGTACGTTATCGATCTTGGAAAAGAATTGCCAATTATAGAAGATCAGTACAAAACTGAAGATAATATTATTAGTGGTTGTCAATCTAAAGTATGGCTTCACGCATCTTTAAAAGATGGAAAAATTGACTTCACTGCAGATAGCGATGCGATTATTACAAAAGGAATTATTGCAATTCTTATTCGCGTATTTTCAAACCAAGCTCCCGCAGAAATTCTGAATGCAAATCTCGATTTTATAGATCAAATTGGACTTAAAAGTCATCTATCACCAACAAGAGCAAACGGTCTTGTATCAATGATTAAACAAATAAAAATGTACGCGCTGGCTTTTGAATCAGCACAAAATAATTAAATATTATGGAACAAGTTATAGATACTCAAGAATTAGGAGAAAAAATAGTAGGGGTACTTAAAAGTATTTACGATCCAGAGATTCCTGTAGATATATATGAGCTAGGGCTTATATACGATGTAATGGTGAACACAGATTATGAGGTGAAAATTCTTATGACTTTGACTTCTCCCAACTGTCCCGTTGCCGAATCTCTGCCTAAAGAAGTTGAAGACAAAGTGAAACTTCTCGACGACGTAAAAGACGCTGAGGTTGAGATTACTTTTGATCCACCTTGGAGCAAAGACTTAATGAGCGAAGAAGCAAAACTAGAGCTTGGAATGCTTTAAAAAATGCCCAGTTATGGAAGATGAAATTGTAAATAAAGTTGCTGCGAGTGCGCTCGAAGTTTTTGATCTGGAGGATTATTATCCAAAAGGGCAGAGAGTTCAGATTGACATTGCGCAGTGGCTCATAGAAGGTTTTTTACTTAAAGAAAAAGACTTTAGAGCAGCGCTTAAGATTCACGATTGGAGTCAATATGATGGTTGTTATGTTGCGATAAACTGTAGCACAGATGCAATTGTTCCAGCTTGGACTAAGATTCTAATTGCATTATATTTGAATGAGCATGCTATTTTTAGCGCAAGCGGAACTATAGAAGATCTCAATGCCTTACTCTACAAGGATGTTTTATCAAAGATTGACTTCTCAGGATATCAGGACAAGATGGTTATCATAAAAGGTTGTGCAAGAAAACCTGTTCCAGTAAATGCATACTTAATTGCTGCCCAGTATTTACAAGAATATGCAAAAGGAATAATGTATGGAGAAGCATGTTCAGCAGTACCACTTTTTAAGAAGTCGAAAGCTAGTAATTAACTTTAAAACCTAATTATCATGAAAAAAATCTACTTATTAAGTTTGCTATTTATCGCTGCTTCAGGCTTTTCTCAGGAGGATTTGACGGTCCAAGATACCGTCATCAAACCGTGGACTGCAAAAGGTAACGCTGATGTATTGTTTAATCAATCAACTTTTGACAACTGGTTGGCGGGTGGAGAGAATAATATATCTGGAACAATCAAAATTAATTATGACATCAATTACAAAAAAAATGATTGGAACTGGGATAATAAAATCATCGCATCTTACGGACTTGTAAAAACTAAAACGAGTTCTTTTGCAAAGAAAACCGATGATCAGTTGGAAGTTAATTCGCTTTTAGGGAAGAAAATAAATCTCGAAAGCAGGTGGTTTTACTCAGCTTTTTTGAATTTTAAAACTCAGATAACGCGAGGTTATGTTTATGACAGAGACATTAATGGTGTCGAAATTAGAAATTCATATACAGATTTTATGTCGCCAGGATATCTACTTGTAGGTCCTGGTTTACTGTGGAAGAAAGATGATAATTTAAAGGTGAACTTTGCGCCACTTACCTCAAAGTTTACGTTTGTTAATGCTGCTTACACCACTCCAAACGATGGATACTTCGGTGTAGAAGAGGGAAACTCAATGCGGTACGAGCTTGGCTTTAATGCTTCGGCTTACTACAAATTAGATTTGGTAGCAAATGTTACAATGGAGAATATTTTAAATCTTTATTCTAATTATTTAGAAGATTTTCAAAATGTAGATTTAGATTATCAAATGAATATCAATATGAAGATTAATAGATTCCTTACTACCAATTTTTCATTCCAGACAATCTATGACGATAATGCTTTTCGAGGATTTCAGACAAGACAAGTGCTGGGAGTGGGAGCGACAGTAAATTTCTAGAATTTTAGAACATAAAAAAACGGAGTACACTTTATATGTACTCCGTTTTTTTTATTCTTCATTTTCGCTAGCCTCATTTTCAGTAGCTTCGTGATAATCGGGATAAAGAAATTTGTTGTAAGGAAATCGCTTTATATGAATCTGTCTCACACTTTCATAGACCTTTTCTTTAAATTCTTCGATATTTTCTTTGTTTGTCGCCGAAATAAACAATGCATTATCACTTCCAAGTTTGGACATCCAAGTAGACTTCCATTCTTCCAATGTATTATGTCTGTTGGTTTTCTCGGTCATTAAATCATCTTCCTCTATTTCAAGATGTTTATAAGCATCAATTTTGTTGAAAACCATGATCTGCGGTTTATCAGCTGCTTTAATATCTTCCAGAATTTTGTTTACAGACTCGATATGGTGCTCAAATTCAGGGTGAGAAATGTCAACTACGTGCAATAATAAATCTGCTTCTCTAACTTCGTCCAAAGTGCTTTTAAAAGATTCGATCAGCTGGGTAGGAAGTTTTCGAATAAATCCTACTGTATCAGAAAGCAAGAATGGCAAGTTTTTTATTACAACTTTTCGAACAGTAGTATCAAGAGTTGCAAATAATTTATCTTCAACAAATACCTCGCTTTTACTTATCACATTCATCAAAGTAGATTTCCCAACATTGGTATATCCTATGATTGCAACCCGCACCATAGCACCACGATTTCCACGCTGAACGCCTTGTTGCTTATCAATAACTTTAATCTTGTCTTTCAGAAGCGCAATTCTATCTCTTACAATACGTCTGTCGGTTTCAATTTCAGTTTCCCCAGGTCCTCTCATCCCAATTCCCCCTTTTTGACGTTCAAGGTGAGTCCACATTCCTGAAAGTCTAGGCAACAGATATTGACACTGCGCAAGTTCTACTTGTGTTCGAGCGTAGGAAGTTTCTGCTCGCTGTGCAAAAATGTCTAAAATTAAATTCGTTCTATCCAAAATCTTGCAATCAAGAATTTTTGATATATTCTTTTGTTGTGATGGCGATAGTTCATCATCAAAAATGACTGTAGATATATTATGTTCTCTTGTGTAAATATTGATTTCCTCCATTTTTCCCGTTCCAAGAAAAGTTTTTGGATTAGGCTGTTCCATCTTTTGCGAAAAACGTTTATTTACTTGCCCTCCTGCAGTCACAGTCAAAAATTCTAACTCGTCCAGATATTCTTTAAGCTGCTCTTCACTCTGTTTTTGTGTAACAATTCCTACAATTACTGTTCTTTCTAAATCTAATATTTCTTTTTCTAGCATAAGTTTTTTCTAATAACACAAATTTAATCAATTAATATCAGTAATTAACTCTGATATTTTATAAAGGAGCTTCATTTATAGCAAATTTTAGCAATTTAATAACATTACTGTTTTTGATGTTTATGGCGCCTCCCTTTGGGTCGGGTCATCCACTATATCTTTTCTGCCCAAAAAATCTAGATTTAATTGATGTGAATGCTGGGGCAGCAAAGGATGCCGTTCCCACCCCTGGCGCGATTGGCCACTCTGAAAACACATATATTATTAAAAAATTGCTGGATTAAAACCTAATATTAATAGGATTTATTATATGTAATACTTTTCTTTTCTGGATCTTAAGATGACATATATTATAAGATATATGATACCAAGAGTTCTCAAAAACTTTAAAAAAACAATAAACTTCGCAATTTCAATAGTTAAAAGTTGATTAAAATTTAATTATCCCAATAATATAGTTAAATTTGGTTTCTTATAGTTTTGTTAAACTAACCATTTTTTTATCAACTAAATTTTCATTTTATGAAAAAAATTACTTTATTAATTTTAATGCTTTTCCTTTCCTTTGCGGGTTTCTCGCAGTTCTCCGAGGGATTTGAAGGCAGTACCCTTCCCAACCTTGCTACCAAGCAGTGGGTTTTGGGATCTGGTACTTGGGGTGTTTTCGACAATGGAGTCGGGCTCACCAAAAG
>JBBSRP010000158.1:0-7320 GCA_038242935.1 Flavobacteriales bacterium | reverse complement strand
TCGAATGGATAATATTTTGCCTGCAAATAAGAACATAGGAACTACCCACATTACAAATGGTTGTTTCCGATTACATCCAGTAGAGTGGAATATTGGTGAGTCTGTAGGCTTACTAATTGCTTATGCTAAAGAGAAAAATGTACTTCCTCGGGAAGTACGTAAACAAAAAACCTTATTAGCAGATTTCCAGACGTTTGTTAAATCTCAGGGGATTGATATTGAATGGCCGGAGCCGAATAAATAATATAAAAAAATAGAAAAGCCCCCTATGCGAAGGAGGCCTTTCTGACTAACCATAAAATATCAACTATCTTAAAAAAAACTATCTTTTGAGCGAGAAGTGCGATCTGTACTCTCTTAACTCTTCACTTACTTCGTACGAAACTACAAACCAATAATCTGAAGATGGAAGAGGATGTCCAGTATAATTACCATCCCAACCCGGGCCTGTAGGGGAAAGCTTGGCGATAATTTTGCCGTATCTATCCATAATTCGGATCGAAACATTTTTGGCGCCTTGAAGATCTGGAATATTCCAAGTGTCGTGTACTCCATCACCATTAGGTGTAAAATAATGTTGAAAATTAATTACAAGAACTGAGCTAGTAGCGTTGCCACAACCGTTTTTATCTCTTACAGTAACTATATGAACGCCGCTACTTACATTATAAAATATTGGACTATCTTGAAATGCACCACCATCCAATTGGTATTCATAGTTTCCTCCTACACCAGTTGCAGTGATTGTAATATACGCTTGGTCAGCAAAATCAGGACTTGTGGTGTACGTAATTTTTGCGGGCTCTGACGGATTCAAAGTAACCGTTCTAGTTGACGAACATCCTGTCACCGAACTTGTAGAAGTCAAGGTATAAGTGCCTGGCAATATTGCTGTATAATTTGCTTGTGTACCTACAGTTTGACCAGCAGCATTTTTCCAAATAAAGGTATGAGTACCTGTATGAAGTCCTGAAGGAATTGTGGTTGCACTTATCAATTTTCCTGTTTCGCTATCAATACAAATAATTGCATCCTTGAAAGTTGGCTCGGGCAATTTCTTAATAAATATTCCAATTTTTACGGTGTCAAAACAATCAGGAGCTAGAGTATTGTTTACTCTTGCAAAAACATTTGGTTTCAGAGAGCTCGCAACTGCATTTGTATTCTGATTTGCATCAAAAAGACTTTCGTGAAACGTTACAATAAATTCAGTTCCTGTTTGTGTACCAAGTACTGTCGAGGAAAGACTAGTTAGATCAAAATTAAATATGCCATCATTTGTTCCATCTTCGTCACAAACAGATGTCATTGCCGTAGGAACACTAAATGCTTTCGGTTGTGGAACAATTGTTACCACAAATTCAGTTTCGTCTGAACATGCTGAAGCAAAATGTGAAACAGCGTAAATATAATAAGTTCCACTTTCTGTAATTGATGTACCTGCTGGAATCTGTGTTCCACTTCCTCCAGATTGAGTATAATATTTTCCGATTGCCAATGTTGGTAACCTATAGCTTGAGCAAGTTGTAACATCTGGAAGAGAATTTACTTTAAATAGTTCGATTGTAAAACTAGTCTCAGCCGTACAATTAGGAACAGTTGCCGTTTCAGCGTATACGTAAATCGTCTGATTTGTAAATATCACATCACCAGCAGTAAGAGCTGTTCCACCACCGTTAGGAGCAGTAAAATAATTACCAACAGTTAATGCAGGCAAAGTATAAGATGTGCATTGCTGAACATTGGCAAATACTGGAATAACTGGTGTGTTATTTATTGTGATGTTTACAATGTTTTCATCATGACATCTAATACGATCTCCAGCTTCAGTAAAAATATACAATATTGTCGATTCTGTAACAACTTGCCCAGCATGCAACATACCGCTGTTTGCAGATGGTCCACCTGGATTTGCGTAGTAATTACCAATTGTAAGAGCAGGTAAAGTAAATTGGTCACAAGCTGTTATTGGACCTACACTATCAGCTTCTACAGAGAAAATGAAAAGTTCAAAACTACTTTCTGAAGTACAAGATGGAGTCGTATTTGTCGCGCTATACATATAGATTGTTTGCGACTCATAAACTATAGTTCCACCTGGAAGTAATTGTCCCGTACCGCCGGGGCCAGTATAATAATTTCCATTAGTAAGCGGTGTAAGGGTATAAGCATTACAAATATCGATATCTGCTCGAGGGTCAAGTTGTGCTGGCGCATTTATTGTCACCTTAAACTGTGATTGATTGCTACAACCGTCTTCTAGAACTGAGTAAATATAAATTGTTTTGGTACTAGTGATGGCATCACCTTCAAATAATTGCTGACCAGTACCGCCACTAGCTGAGAAATAAGAACCTTGCACTAACGCAGGTAAGGTAAATCCACCACAAGTTGCTACATTAGAAAGTGTATCTACAGCTGGTTGATTTATAGTAACATTAAACTGCACATTGGTAGCGCATGCTTGAGTGTTGTTATTTACATAAATATAAATAGTACTAGAACTAGAAATAATAGTGTTTCCAGCTATTGCCTCTCCAGTTCCATTTGGTCCAGAATAATATGATCCAATTGGTAACACAGGAAGTTTATAAGGCTCACACTGAACAATATCTTCAGGTTGCAAATCGCCAATAAATATTTTGAAAGTTGCTTGTGTAGCGCATACTGTTGGATTGGTGTTTTGTGCATACACATATAATCTTTGCGTGCTACTGATAGTTGTTCCAGCAGCAAGCTGAACGCCGGTACCATTAGCGCCTGTGAAATAATTACCGACACTTAATGACGGAAGTGTATAGCTTTCGCAGTCAAATACATCTTGTACAGATGCTAGTACAGGTGAAGTTGCAATGGTTACGTCAAAACTTAGCGAGATTACGCAAAATGGTTCTACAATTGCTTCATAATAAATATAAATTGTTTGTGAGGTAGTAACTGTGCTTCCTTGCAGGATTAACTGCCCCTGACCATCTGGTTGAGTATAAAAATCACCATATATAATAGAGGGGACAATATATTTATCACAGTAAGATCCGCTTGGTTGAGCAATTTGTAATGGATCTATTACTGTTATTTTGAAACTGCTAGACGCAGGACATGCATCTGGTCCGATTCCGGGATTGTAGATATGAATTACTTGTGTTTCTGTTATTACGTGTCCAGCAAATAATGGTGTACCACCTCCATTAACAGCGGTAAAATAGTTTCCGTGAGTTAGTTGTGGAAGTATAAACTCATCACAAACGAGCTCATCAGGAAGTTCATCAACTGGCGAAAGTGGCTTTAGAACAAGATTGAAATTTGTAATGCTAAAACAGCTTGGGTCAGAAATATTTTGCACTCTCACATAGATCGTTTGTCCTGCAGATAAAAGTGAAGAAGCAAGCGCATTTATTCCATTAATAGCGTCAGATTCAGAGTTATGATAAGTAACAGAATAATGTTGAGGACTCTGACTACCTAAAATAACTCCTTTGTTACTATCAAGATTAAAAACAGCATTGTGCTGAGTAACTGATCGTTCACACATTTTAAGATCTGGCGCAGTGTAGGCTACTGCTGGGGGCAAAAAGACAAGTTTAAAAGATTTGATAGCCACGCATCCATTTACTGGATTTTGAACTCTAACAAAAATTGTTTGGTTTGCTGCACCTAAATAATTCTGAGGTAACGGATTAACGTTATTCTCAGCGTCATCTGTTGTAAGGTGATATGAAACTGAAGCGTCTGTAGGTAGACCTGCAGTTACAATTGGTGTATTGAGAAAAATATTGAAAGATTGTACTGCTTCTCCGTTGTTACACTTGCTAATATCTTGTGGAGTCGGAATTTGGAACTGTGGATAAAACTCAACTATAACATCATCGGTTTCTGGTAAGCAGTCTCCAAGCAATTTTGTATAGCTTACAGTATATGTTCCTGGAGAATTAATAATTAAGGACGAATTGTTTTGACTTGCAAGCAAAGTTCCATTTCTAAACCATTGAAAAGAATATAATTCTGGATTTAATGAAGAAGTAATCACTTGAGTACTTCCTGTGCAAATTGCGGTATTGTTACTAACCAGAAAGTCTGCCCCTAAAACATATTGACCTACATTAAAACTGTCTGCCGCTATAAAGATGGCCGAATCAGATTTATAGTCGCCACGATCTGCAATTACAAGCTTAATATGATATTGAGTATCTGGTGTAAGTATTGAACTAGCTGTTAAAACTTTTGTCTGACCATTATAGTTTATTGCAGAAGAATTCATCGCCGATCCACCATTAAAACGTCCAAAGTATTCTGCATTAACAGAGCCGCACGACGAATTATAGAGAAAATCTCTAATTGTTACAACAGATATCGGCGAATTAGTTCCAGGAACGACAGCCAAATTTGTTGTGACTCCAGTTTCTAGATTCGTGAGCAAAAATGCAAATGCATCTGAAAACTCGCATTGATAGTTGCCGTATTCTTCAGAAGCAAAAACAAAGTCAAAATTGAAGTGAGTTGAGATAGATGTAAAATCAAATTCCAATACAGTTGCATTGGTTGAGGTCATACTGATTCCTGCAGCAGCAAGAGTTGCTTCTAAATCGGCATCTCCTATCCACGCTTCAGAACCATCGTTGAGCATTGTGGTATTTGGACCTGGAGCATTCAAAACATTTCCAGTAGTTAATACAACACCTGCCGACATTGGAAAGTTTGGATTTGTATTGGTAAATTTGCCAATACCATTATGCGAGCCGAAATTGCTGCCAGTTCGCCAAGTAACATTCTGCGCATTTACGCAAGGAGAATTAATTAATACATCATTAACTAATTCAGGCACTGTTTGCTGATCGGTGTTTACTACTATTTTTTGTGAAAACATTCCGAAAGAGCAAACCAGTAAAACAATGACTAGTGTTCTTTTCATTTGGGGGTAATTTATTGATGCAAATATTCAATCAATAATCGGTCAAATACAAAAAAAGTCGATGAACTACACAAAGTACTATAATTGTGTAAACTTACCCTACAAATTGTGTAACTTTTGTAGTCAAATTTTAGTGTGAGAGGAAAAAAATCACTCTTTCGGAATAAAGGAATTTTTCTTCCCACAATTAATTTATCTTTGCTGCCTTAAAAAAGATCTAATTATGACAATTTCTCAACTATTGTTTCCGCTTGTAGAAGAAGCTATTGAAAAACTTTTTGGTTTATCCGACGCCACAATCGAATTTCAGGAAACTCGGAAAGACTTTGAAGGAGATATTACACTCGTAATCTTTCCACTTTTAAAGAAACTAAAAGGCAATCCGGTAGAGATTGGAAATAAAATTGGAATATACCTTAAAGAAAATACCGCTGAGGTAGTTTCGTTTAATGTGGTTTCAGGATTTTTGAATATTCTTATTTCAGATGAATATTATTTAAATTTTCTAAAATCAATTGGTGGAGATCTTCCATTTGGTTTTAAAGAAGTTAATAAAGAAGAAGATGCAGTTTTGGTCGAATATTCATCGCCAAATACAAATAAGCCACTTCACTTAGGTCACGTTCGAAATAATTTATTGGGATATTCAGTTGCTGAAATATTAAAAGCTTCGGGCAAGAAAGTCTATAAAACTCAGATCATCAACGATCGTGGAATTCATATTTGCAAATCGATGGTTGCTTGGAAAAAATTTGGCAATGGAGAAACTCCCGAATCAACCGGCTTAAAAGGAGATAAAATTGTTGGTAATTGTTATGTTAGGTTTGAAAAGGAATTTCAAAAAGAATATTCTGAATGGATTAAATCAGAAGAAGGCAGGTTGGAATTAGAAACTTTTAAAGGTCTTGATTTATATGAAAAGCTATTTCCAGATGATAAAGTTAATTATGAAATAAACACAACTGCTGTAGAATTAGCTATAAGGAATGAAGAGTTTTTTTCAGATGAATCTGTTCTAAAAGAATTCAAATCCTATTTTAAAGACAATTATTTTAACAAATATTCATTACTAGGAAAAGAAGTAAAGCAAATGCTTCAAGATTGGGAGTCAGGTGATGAAAAAGTTATCCAACTTTGGAAAACCATGAATCAATGGGTTTATGACGGTTTTGCCGAAACCTACAAAAAGATGGGAGTTGATTTTGACTCTTATTATTATGAAAGTAATACCTATCTTCTAGGAAAAGATGTTGTTGAGCAAGGACTTGCTGATGGCGTTTTCGAAAAAGATCCTGATGGTTCAGTTTGGATAGATCTTAAAAGAGACGGACTTGATCGTAAAATTGTTTTGAGATCTGATGGTACTTCGGTATATATGACTCAAGATATTGGAACAGCAATTCAGCGTACAAAAGATTTTCCAGATGTGGGCGGAATGGTTTATACGGTAGGAAATGAGCAAGATTACCACTTCAAGGTTTTGTTTTTAATCTTGAAAAAACTAGGTTTTGACTGGGCAAAAAATCTATTCCACCTTTCTTACGGAATGGTTGATCTGCCTTCCGGCAAAATGAAGAGCCGTGAAGGAACAGTGGTTGATGCCGATGATTTGATGAATGAAATGAGCACGACAGCGCAGAAGATTTCTGAAGAACTTGGAAAACTTGAAGAATATTCAGATTCAGAAAAGCGAGAATTATACAATACAATTGGAATGGGCGCCTTAAAATATTATATATTAAAAGTAGATCCAAAGAAACGTATCTTATTTAATCCTGAGGAATCTGTGGATTTTGCTGGAAATACAGGGCCGTTTATTCAATATACCTATGCTCGAATTCAGTCAATTTTGCGCAAAGCAAAAGATGAAGATACAAAAGAAATTTCAGTTGCGATCGAATTAGATTCGAAAGAGAAAGAACTGCTTAAAGTACTAGCGTCATATCCTGAAGCTATTCAAACAGCGGCTTTAAATCACAGTCCTGCTTTGATTGCAAATTTTACTTATGATTTAGTTAAAGCATATAATTCTTTTTATCAGACAGTACCAATTTTGGGCGAAACTGATTCAGATAAAAGAAATTTACGGGTTCAATTATCTCGCAAAGTTGCGGACACTATAGCTTCGGCATTTGGATTACTTGGAATTTCGGTTCCTGAAAGAATGTAATTTCTACAAATTAGTGATCGTCAATCAGACAAAATTTAGCGGAAGCTGAACTTTGAAGGGCTGCTACTTTATTGTATATTTGCACATTATTTAGAATAAAATAGAACTTGATATAACACATACCATAAAACTATGTTTGACAATTTAAGCGACAAACTCGACAAAGCATTCCATATATTAAAAGGACACGGTAAAATTACCGAGGTAAACGTTGCAGAAACTCTCAAGGAAGTGCGTCGTG
>JBBSRP010000157.1:0-7346 GCA_038242935.1 Flavobacteriales bacterium | reverse complement strand
GAAACAAACCAAAAGTTACTAAAAATCAGAGAGATGCAATATGATAATCTCTTAACTTAATGGCATTGGGGTCAGGCTGTACTCTATATCTTTTCTGGCCGAAAAAGCCAGAAAAGGATGCCGCTCCCATCCTTCGCGCAATGACATTTTTAGTTAAGATATCTGTCTTTACGCAGAAATGGACATTTAACAATATCGTAATCTTTCGACCTATCAACACCTTTCGTTTTTTGTATCTTAGCCGTCGCTATTGACGGGAAGCTGGACAATATTCTAGATCGTGTTTGCTAACAATGATAGCCTAGCCCTGATGGGAGCGGCATCCTTTTTCTTTTTTCCTTAAAAAAAAGAAAAAGATACAGTGGACAGCAGGAAGTAGCTCCAAAAAATTATCATCTATTTTAAAACTTATACTAATGAGAAAACTTTTATTTGTTGCCGTTTCAGTACTTTTTGTAACTGCAGGATCGGCTCAAAAAAACAAAAATGCGAACTTCGAAACAAAGCCCAAACTCGTGGTGGGAATTGTAGTTGACCAAATGCGAAACGACTATTTGTACCGCTTTGCTGACAAATATGGTGATGGCGGTTTTCGAAGAATGCTAAAAGATGGTTTTGAGTGCCGCAACACAAATTACAATTACGTTCCAACCTATACTGGCCCAGGACACGCAGCGATTTACAGCGGGACAACGCCATACTACAACGGAATTATCGCAAACGATTGGTACGATGCCAAAACTGGAAAGATGATGTACGTTACCGAAGATCAATCAGTGAAATCTGTTGGTACGACAAGCAAAGCAGGAATTATGTCGCCAAGAAACTTGCTTTCGACAACGATGACCGACGAGTTGATGTTATCTAATAATAAACAATCTAAAGTTGTGGGAGTTTGTATAAAAGACAGAGGTTCGATCTTGCCTGCGGGACATATTCCTACAGCGGCATACTGGTTTGACGACGAAACTGGAAGCTTTATTACAAGTACTTATTATACAGAGCAGCTTCCGGCGTGGGTAACAAAATTTAATAGTAGTAAAAAAGCAGATTCGTACCTTTCTAAACCGTGGGAAACGCTTTTTAATATCAATTCGTACACAGTTGGATTGGCAAATGGTGGCGACTATCGTAAACCGTACAAAACTGCAAAGGAGAATGCATTTCCTCACGATCTTCCTGCGCTTAAAGAAAAAAATGGAACTGGACTTATTCGTGCTACACCTTTTGGAAATTCATTAACTGTTGATTTCGCTATCGAAGCTTTGCAGAATGAGAGAATGGGACAGGGAAAATATACTGATTTCCTTGCCGTAAGTTTTTCTTCTACAGATTATGTAGGACATCAATTTGGAATTAATTCAATCGAAGTTCAAGATACTTACGCTCGACTTGACAAAGATTTAGCGCGTCTTTTTGATTATTTGGACAAGACCGTTGGAATGGAAAATGTTTTGGTTTTCCTAACTTCAGATCACGGTGCCGCACAAAATCCACAGCAAATGATGGATATGGGAATTCCTGCTGGAGTTTTGGATACTGATAATATTTCGAAATCACTATCAGATAAAATTTCTGAAAAGTTTGGTGCTGGAAAATGGGTTTCTAAATATTACAATCAGCAGTTTTGGTTGAATGATAGTCTAATCGATAGCAAGAAAATTAATCGCAATGATATTATCGAAGAGGTGTTGCCATTCTTACGCAAAATGGATGGCGTGCAAGCTGTTTACAATACTTCAACCGCAGATTGGAAAGCATCTAATGAACATACAGAAAAAATGTTGAACGGACTTTCGCCTGTTCGCTCAGGACATATTGCACTTTTGCTACAGCCTAATTGGTTTGGCGGTTCTTACGCTGCAAAAGCTGGAACGACGCACGGTAGTAATTATACTTATGATACGCACGTTCCGCTAGTATGGATGGGCTGGAAAATAAAATCTGGGAGTACTGCTCAGCCATTTAATATTACTGATATTGCAAGTACAGTTTGCGATATTCTTCATATAAGCACTACAAATGCTTCGACTGGAAAACCGATGACAGATTTAATTGTCAAGGAATAAAAGAATAATTATTTTGGATATAAAGTATTATTTTTACTTTTTACAAAGCTGCGATTTTGTTATTACTTTTAATAACAATCGCAGCTTTTTTTCTAATTTTTATTAAATGAATGAAAGTATTATAGCGATAACAGTCGTTTTGTTGAGTGTTGTTTTTTTCTCTTGGATGTTGTTCTCTTTTATAGAACACTGTTATGCTATGCTTTTAAAAAAGCCACTCTATGTTCATTTTTATTTGAAATTAAAAACACTCCCTATCCATCCACTGATGCTGTTACGTCAACAATCGACATATTTCAGTAAATTAAATCATAGAGATCAATTATATTTTGAACATCGAGTAGTTTGTTTTCTACAGAAATATACCTTCACTAGTAGAGACGAAGCAATTATTGATGATGAACTTAAGATTCTAATCGCTTCAGCTTATGTGATGCTTACTTTCGGGATGAGGCGTTACCTCACAAATGCTTTTAAAACAATATTGATATATCCCGATTCTTATTTTTCAACGCAAAAAGAGCAGATGCACAATGGCGAATTTAGTCCTAAATATAAAGCAGTAGTTTTTTCGAGAAAAGCACTTGTCGAAGGTTTTCAAAATGACTCTGATAATTTAAATCTTGCCATTCACGAATTTGCGCACGTTGTGACTTATAGCTCTATGAAAGGTAAAGATGTAAGCTCGTCTATTTTTAGCGATCAATATCAAAAAATTATCAAGAAAATCAAGCAATTTGACAATGCAGAAGAAATACGGAATTCCAGTTATTTCAGAATCTATGCTTTTACGAATCAGTTTGAGTTTGTAGCAGTGATATTAGAACATTATTTTGAGAGTCCTAATCAGTTTAAAAAAGAATTTCCGGAGCTATATAGCGATGTTCGAGCAATGATTAATCAATAAGTAGCTTATTAGTAACAAATCTTCTTTCAGTTATTTCTTAATTTCATAGCTTAAGCTTAAAGAAGAATGTGCTTCGTCGATGAAATTTAGTTAAAACTTGTCATAAATTAAATAAAAATGCGAATTCAGTATTTCTTTTGATTAGTGTGAAATGATAACGTTATTTAGATAGATTTGAATAAAATAAAAACATTATATCATGAAAAAAACTTTACTTACTCTTGCTGCATTTAGCTTCGTTGCATTTGCATCTGCTCAAGCACCAATTACACAAAACTACAATAGCCTGACAATAGGTAATGTAGGAACCGATTTTACTGGAGCTACTGCTGGTCAAGGAGGACAATTCACTCTAGCAAATAATGGAGTTGCTCCAACTACTAGCACAAATGCTGGAAACGATAATTTTCAAATTATCGCTGGTGATGCGGCACACGGAAATGTTCTACAAATCACTGGACCGAATGGTAACAAAGGTTCACGTTACGTTTTCACGGAAGGATTAGATGAATACTGGAATACAAGAACAGCTGGAAACGATATCCTGGAGATGGAATATAGTTTTTACACTGGTGATGAAACAACAAGTAAAAATCATATGCGCGCTGCATTGTATAATGATGATAGTACAAAAATACTAGCGGGTATCAATTTTGCGATGGATACAAAAACTCTAAGTGCTTTAATGTATTTCACTAGTCAAGGAACTGCTGCAAATTACATTGTAGGTCTTGAAACAGGAGGTCTTATTCTAGAAGCTTCTACTTGGTACACTTTTGGAATTAGCTACAATTCAGTTACAGGTGATGTAACTATTAAGCATAGTGATGATTACGAGGTAATTGTACCAGGTGCTGCTGCGGGGGAAATACCTACTGAATTCAACTTTTGGGGAGCTGCAGGTGGAGCGGCTGCAACGCCAAACACTGTCGCAACTGTAGGATTGTTTGACAACCTAGTTATTAGAACTTCAAGTACTGATACTCTTCTAGGATTGGCTGACAATGTTGCTCACACAGCTTCAATTTCTGTGTATCCAAATCCAGCATCTGATGTTGTAAACATCGCTGGAGCAGATATCAACAAAGTAACATTTGCTGACATCAACGGTCGTACAATAAAATCACTAAATGTAAATTCTACTCAAGCAACTATCAGTATTTCTGATCTTTCTTCTGGAGTTTATATGATGACTGTAGAGACTGCTGACGGAGCAACTACAACTAAAAAATTACTTAAAAAATAATTCTAAGTTATAATCATAAAAATGGCAGTGAGCTTTTGTTCACTGCCATTTTTTTTGTTTTAAATTTTCGTAAAATTATTGCGTGAATATTGAGAAGTGGTGAAATGTCATATTTTTATTGACTGACAATGGTTAATTTTGCACTTAGAAGCTATTGGAATATGAATCTAAAAAATCAGAAAGAATTTTTTATCCAAGAATTAAGGAATTTCTTTATTCTTAAATCGTCTGTTCGCAGTTGGCATATTCCAGTATTAGCGGGTTTGTCAGTTGGAATTCCATTGATGGTTGGTTTGTATTTTGATCAGAGCAAAGCGGCCTTAACGGCGAGTTTGGCTGGATTGGTAATTTTGTATATGCCAATCACCAATAGCATTTTCAAAAGAATGCTTGTAATGTTTGTCTGTTCGTTTGGGATGATGTTATCATATAGCGTGGGACTTATCTTCAGTTTTAATCCTATCGTTGCGGTTGTGGTTTTTGGAGCTTTGACAATAGTGGTGCATTATGTGGCTCGGACTTTCAATATGAAACCACCTGGAAGTTTCTTCTTTATTATGATTGCGTCGGTTGCATTTATGATGCCTAATGATTTGACACTCGCACCGCAGAAAATTGGAATTTTCACCTTGGGAACAATGGGTGCTTTTCTTCTGGCGCTGATTTACAGTTTGCTTATCAAACACGATTTAAAAGAAAACACTTCTCAACTGTCAATAATTATTGATAGAAATCCATATCACAACGGTGTGGAATCTGCTTTGGTGGGTTTGTTTATGGCAATTTCGATGGCTGTCAGTTATATTTTTGAACTCAATAATGGTTATTGGATTCCCATTTCAGCGTTGGCGGTATTGCAAGGAGCGAATAGCTATATAGTTGGCAAACGTGCACTACATCGAATTATTGGAACGTCTGTTGGTCTGCTGCTTTGCTTTTTTATTCTTACCAACTTCAATTCCAACATAGGTATTGCGATAAGTATTATCGTTTTGCAAATTATGATTGAGTTGCTTATCGCAAGACATTATGCGCTGGCGGTAGTTTTTATTACACCAATCAGTATTTTACTTGCCGAAGCAGGAAGTACAACTCAACTCGATCCGTTGCAACTTATCGAAACTCGGTTTTTGGATATCATTATTGGTAGCTGCATCGGTATTGTTGGAGGCTTTTTTATTTATAGTCAAAGAGTGCGAGTATATGCGAGTCTTCAATTGAGAAAAATGAGGAGGAAATGAAGAGTAGCTGTCAGATGTCAGCAATCAGCCTTTAGCTGTTAGCTTATTTGGTTGGCGGGAATTCAGTTTATTATTCAATCTACGTACAAGTGGTATGTACCAATTTGTCATATCGACGAAGGAGACCCGAGCTACTTACACACAAACTTGTCATTTCGACGAAGGAGAAATCACATAGTAAAACTCAAACTTCATTTCTGTTAATTACTATGTTTGTCACTACTTTATGCGAATTATTTAATAATTAATTAAAATTAGAATTCTTTAATGTAAATTTAGGCGTTATATAAGTATTTGTTTACTAGTTGATTAAGCAATTTAATTGATAATATTATGTATTTAGAAACTGAAGGTTACTATTCATTCTACGTTTACATAATCACCAATAGTTATAGGTCAACTTTATATATTGGCGTAACCGATAACCTTCCAAGAAGACTTAAAGAGCACAAAGAAAATATCGAAAATGGTACTAAGACTTTTGCTTCGAGATATAATATTCAATACTTAGTTTATTATGAAAAATTTACGTGGATTCAGAATGCAATTGTAAGAGAGAAGCAGCTCAAGAAGTGGAATAGAGATAAGAAGTTTGAACTGATTAAAAGGTTTAATCCTGACTTTAAGTTTTTGAATGATAGCTTTCAATCTTATGAACGTTGATACAACCTATTATTAATTTTTGTTAATAATAGCAATATGCAAACAACTTCCGTCTTATTGTCATTTCGACGAAGGAGAAATCACATAGTAAAACTCATTCAGGTTTTTGATAAAGCTTCTAGCTAACTTGACAAATACTTTCGTAAAATTATCTCATATTTTAAAAGTCTTTTGCTACAATTATAAAATCGTATAGTGCAAATACTCAAAATTTCTTTTTAAAATTTCAGAAGTTTAGATGGGAATTATCTTAAACTACATTTAAGAAACCAATATTATGTGATTTCTCCTTCGTCGAAATGACATACTTGCGGGGAGAGACGGATTAGGATACTAAGAAGATTAGGAACCAATATTATGTGATTTGCTTCACCTGTTCGTTTTGCTCGGGTCTCCTTCGTCGAAATGACAAGTTTATGGGTAAAAAGTCTAATCAAAATACGAAGAAGTTGAGGAGCCAATATTATGTGATTTGCTTCGCCAGTTCGCAAAAGCTCGGGTCTCCTTCGTCGAAATGACAAACTAGCGCAGTAGTCTGCAAAAACAAAAAAGGAGAATCGCTAAATTCTCCTTTTTTGTTTTTTTAAAAGCTAATAGCTGAAAGCTGACAGCTAATAGCTTGAGATTTTCTTCAAATGTGCGATAGTCTCCATTGGGTTTTCTGCTTTAAACACATAGTTTCCAGCAACCAAAACATCGGCTCCAGCTTTTGCTAGTTGCGCTGCATTTTTATCTGTAACGCCACCGTCAATTTCGATTATTGTTGATGCGTTTTTACGAGTGATCATTGCTTTTAGTTTTTCAACTTTAGCGTATGTGTTCTCGATGAATGACTGTCCTCCGAAACCAGGATTCACACTCATAATACAAACTAGGTCGATGTCATTGATCACGTCTTCTAAAAGATCTACGCTTGTGTGAGGATTCAATACAACTCCAGCTTGCATTCCTTCGGCTTTGATGCCTTGGATTGTGCGGTGCAAGTGTGGGCAAGCTTCGTAGTGAACACTCAAAATGTCCGCTCCAAGAGCAGCGAAAGTTTTGATATAGCGATCTGGATCTATAATCATAAGATGCACATCGACAGTTTTTTTAGTATGTTTTGTAATAGCTTCAAGTACTGGCATTCCGAAAGAAATGTTTGGAACAAAAACGCCATCCATAATATCGATGTGAAACCAATCTGCTTCGGAGTTATTGATCATTTCGATATCGCGTTG
>JBBSRP010000156.1:0-7367 GCA_038242935.1 Flavobacteriales bacterium | reverse complement strand
TCTTTAAGAAAGTGTTGACCTAAATGCTTTTTTGCTTTTACTTTTTCCATATATTTTTATGAGAGCTGTGATAAATTACACAGAAGTATGTTCAGATATTACTTGCAGTTCACTTCTAAAACAAACTACTTTGTCTCCAAACTTCGCTTCTGTTTGTTTTCTTAAGCGATCGGCGTGATTTTCGAAATATTTTTCTAGCGTTTTGCGATCATGCGCATAATATTGAACTGCGTATGTGACACCACCCATTTCTTCTACAACCAATACTTTAAGCAGACGTGCTTTTAGAAATTTTCCTGTTGATATAGAATCTTTTATGTGCTCATTTTGCATCCATTCCAACCATTCTAAATGTACGCTCTCGTCGACATTTGAGGTAATATTGTATATTATCATAGCTTAAAAATTTAAAAGTTATAAGGTAACATCGCCACGCAGCACACGGTATTTTTCTCGTGAATCTGTAAAGTAAATGCTATCTTGATGATTAAACAGTATTTTTTCGTAAAAAGCCTTCGCTTCCTCAGGCTTATTTAATTTTTTATTTAGTATTTCAGCCGAAAAATATAATGCTTCATCTACATAAATACTCTCTTGATGCTTGTCTATTATTTCTTGAAATGCCAGCAGAGCGTTGTCATATTGCCCTAGTTCACGAAAGATTTCGCCAATCTGCAAATGTGTTACCGCTTCCATCTGATCTCCTTTGAAGTCTAGTAATAACTGCTGAAAAACTTTTAGTGCTTCCTGATCTTTATTCTGATATCTTAGATAATCTCCCTTCGCATATTGCTTTAGCGCCACTTGCGTTGAGTCGGCAACATTGCTGTCATTTATAAGCAGGAAATATTCCAGAGCATCATTTGCAATTAATTGAGAAACTGCAGTTTTAAGAGTTCCAAATTGCTTTTGAGCCCAATCAAAATCGCCTTTAAAATAACTTGTTTTCGCAGCTTTAAGACTTGCTTCGTGACCCATCGGATCATTTTTTAAATCATTTTCAATCTGCGTATAATATAGTAATGCCTGATTAAACTTCTGTTGAAGCAGAAAAATATCTGCCATTTCCATTTTTACATCTGCCTGTTCAAAATTATTTAGCGGAAGCTTTAAAGCATTGTCAATAATTTCTTTTGCCTTTGGAATTTCATTTAGTTCGAATGCAAGAAAGTGCGCTTGAATCAATTGAATTTTTAAAGTATTTCGGCTTACGCCAAATTGATTCAGCACAGCTTGAATATTCTGTTCAATCTTCTTCTGATTTTGTACGGTCGCTTCAGCGATATCCATTTCTAAAAGATATAAATGTGCTTGAATTAAAATTTCCGAATCTGTAGTGTTTTCCAAAATAAAATTCAAAATGCTTCTCGAAGTTTCCATATCGCGTTCTTCGATTGAGAGTTGTGCGAGATTTAGAATATTAGATAAATTCTGAGGATTCCGTTTGAAGATTGCCTTCTCTTGCGTGAATGCTTTTGAAAACTCTTTCTTCTGAACAAAATACCAGCTCAAAAAGCCATTCCAAAAAACATCCTGTTCCTTCTGAACTCTCAATAAAAGTGATTTTCTTAAGCTGTTGCTAAAAGCATCTTCGTGATCTTCTGCCAGAAACCGCGACAATTGATTTTGTATAACAATTATAGATGATTGATTGACGGCAGCTTCATCGAGAAACGTAGAAATCATTTTATCGACATTGCCGCTTTGTCCGTACAACAGCGCCATTCTATAATTGAAGTTGTATTTTGGTTCTATGGAAATTGCTTTCTCATAAGCTCGCAGTGCATAATCTACAAGCACCTTTTTCTCAAATGTTGCTGCGATACTGTAAATTTCATTTGGATTCTTTTCAAGAGTTGTTATTGCTTCTTCGTAATATTTTTTGGCTTTAGCATCTTCTTTTTTCAGTTGATAATTGTAGCCTATTTCAATTAGAAGCGACGCTTGCTTAAAATTTTTATATCGATTGAGCAGCAGTGTTTCAGAAAGATCGTATTGTTCAAGCTGTTGCTGAGATTCTATAAGTCGCAAAAAGTAAAAACTGTTACCAGGCTGTTGTTTCGATAATTCCTCATAACTAATTTTCGCTTTTTCAAACTCTCCTTTATCATAGTAATGCTGTGCTAGCTGCTCACTTTGGGCAAGCACGCCAACAGAAAACAGCAAACTAAAAAAGAAGAAAATGGCTTTCATTATAAAATATAGGTTTTTTTCAGATTTTAAATATACCTAATTCTCTGTGCAACCGCATCTCGTACTCTACTAATAATTTCCTAATTTATAATATCAAAACCAGTATACGATCTCAATACTTCTGGAATAACAATTCCGTCTTCAGTCTGATAATTCTCGAGAATACCAGCCAATACACGCGGCAACGCTAATGAACTTCCATTTAGCGTATGTGCCAATTGATTTTTGCCGTCTTTGTCTCTAAATCTTAGTTTAAGTCGGTTTGCTTGGAAAGTTTCAAAGTTAGACACAGAACTAATTTCCAACCAACGATCTTGTGCTGTAGAGAAAACTTCAAAATCATAAGTAAGTGCAGCTGTAAAGCCCATATCTCCACCACAAAGACGTAGAATTCTATATGGTAATTTCAGTTCGTCTAAGATTCCTTTTACGTGATCAACCATTCCGTTAAGTGCTTTGTAAGAATTATCAGGATGCTCAACGCGCACTATTTCTACTTTGTCAAATTGGTGAAGTCTATTCAATCCACGCACGTGAGCGCCATAAGATCCCGCTTCTCTACGGAAACAAGGAGTATAAGCGGTGCATAAAACAGGTAAATCTGCTTCGGCAATTATCGTGTTGCGAAACATATTTGTCACAGGAACTTCGGCAGTAGGAATAAGGTACAAATCGTCAATTCCAATATGGTACATTTGTCCTTCTTTGTCTGGCAATTGACCAGTTCCATAACCCGAAGCTTCGTTGACAACGTGAGGAACTTGCATTTCTTTGTAACCAGCTTCTGTGTTTTTGTCCAAGAAATAGTTGATAAGCGCACGCTGCAATTTGGCACCTTTCCCTTTGTAAACAGGAAATCCTGCACCAGCTATCTTTGTCCCAAGTTCAAAATCAATTATGTCGTATTTCTTTACCAATTCCCAATGAGGCATTGCACCCTCGTGAAGTTTTGGAATTTCTCCTGCTTCAAAAATAGATAGATTTTCTTCAGCCGAATTACCTTCCGGAACAATATCTGCAGGTAAATTTGGCAAAGTATATAATTCTTGTTGTAGCTCATTTGCCACTTCTTCGCTTATTAGTGCAAGCTCTTTACTTCTCTCTCTCAACTGAACAGTTTTGGCTTTTAAGATTTCAGCTTTTGCTTTCTCACCAGATTTCATCATTACACCTATATCTTTGGATAGCAAATTTGATTCGGCAAGAACAGTATCAAGTTCAACTTGCGTACTTCTACGTTTTTCATCAAGCTCAATAATTTTGCTCACTGTCGCAGTGGCATCAATATGTCTTTTGGCCAAAGCTTTAATTACCTGCTCTTTGTTTTCTCGGATAAACGCTGTTTGTAACATAAGTTGTAAAATTTAAGTAAGACCGCAAATTTAGTCAAATGTTTACTATAAATTTTGCCTTACGGCGAATGTTATAACAATAATTTTCTAAGATTACAATTGCCGATTTCTAAGATTTCTTTGTAATTAACTAAGAATAATTGTCATTTCTATATATTTGTAATCCAAACAACTAAAAAAATGAAAATAAAACTACTTTTCATCTGCCTAATGCCGATGTTGTCATGTCTAGCGCAAGTGCCATACCGACAAGCTTCAATTGCCGAATCTGAGATGAAAGCAAATAGCAAAACAATAAATATTGTAAGCAATCCCAATACTGCCAATTATGATTTGACATATCAAAAATTACAATTTACTGTCAATCCTCTAGTCGTAGCTCCGCATATTGCTGGAAAAGTAACCTCAACTTTTACTGCTCTGTCAAATATGACAACTGTAACTTTTGATTTGGCGAAATCTCTAAATGTAAGCAGCGTAAAAAGAAATAACCAACCTCTTACGTATACACAAAACACTTCTAACGAACTTGTTATTGACCTTGGAACATCGGTAAGTGCAGGAACCAGCGCAACTGTCGAAATTATTTATGCTGGAAATGCACCTCAAGGTCAAGAGGCCTTTACAAGAGATACCCATAATGGAACACCAATAATCTATACACTTTCGGAGCCATTTGGATCTAGCGATTGGTGGCCTTGCAAGCAAGATCTTACAGACAAAGTAGATTCAATAGACGTTTATATTACTGCTCCAACACAATTTATAAGTGTATCAAACGGACTAGAAATCGGACAGACCATTAACGGAAATAGCAGAACAACTCACTTCAAACACAACTATCCGATTCCTGCTTATTTAATTGCTATCGCTGTAACAGATTATATAATTCTTGAAGAAGAAGCCGGAACAGCACCAAATACTTTTCCGATTATAAATTATATCTATCCTGAATCTCTAAATTTTGTAGAAAGTCAATTAGAAGCAACCTTGCCAATTATGAATTTATATGAATCCTTATTTCAAACATATCCTTACGCTACAGAAAAATATGGTCATGCGCAATTTGGATGGGGTGGCGGAATGGAGCACACAACAGTTTCTTTTATGGGCGGTTTCAGTAGAGGTCTAATTGCTCACGAATTGGCGCACCAATGGTTTGGTGACAAAGTAACATGTGGGACTTGGCAAGATATCTGGCTTAGCGAAGGATTTGCAGTTTATCTTTCTGGTCTGGTGATTGAAGATCAAGATGGAGAATCAGCTTATAGAAGCTACAAGCAAAGTGAAATTGATTATATTACTTACTATCCAAGTGGAGCCGTTTATCTTACACCAGTAGAAGCGCAAAACTCAGACCGTATTTTCAGCAGTAGGTTGACATACAGCAAAGGTGGAATGGTGGTCAATATGCTAAGACTGAAACTAGGTACAGAAGCTTTTCTTATAGGTTTAAATAATTATTTGAACGATCCTGCTTTAGCATATAAAACGGCTTTGACACCTCAGCTTCAAGCACATTTAGAAGCGGCAAGCGGAATGGATCTTACAGAATTTTTTAGTGACTGGGTCTACAATCAAGGATATCCAAGTTATACCGTTTCTGAGTACAATGATTCTCCAGGGAAAGTAAAAGTTAGAATCAATCAGACACAATCGCATCCATCGGTAAATTTTTTCGAAATGCCAGTGCCTGTTCGCCTAAAAGGAAGCAACGGTCAAGAGCTAGATGTTGTTTTGGACAATACAGTTAACGGCGAGTATTTCATTGTAAATTGCCCATTCGCTATTACGAGCATTGAGTTTGATCCAAATCGTGATATTATTTCTGCAGATAATTCAGCTTTTTTAGACAATCAGCAGTTTAATAAAGTTACAGGTGTAAAATTATATCCAAATCCTGCTGCTTATATGTTGTATTCTTCATTAGAAAATGATGCGGAAATAGTGAAAGCAACTTTCAGAAATGCACTAGGTCAAGTCGTAATGCAGAGTAACAATGAAAGTAACTGGAATGTTTCGGCACTTTCTGCAGGAGTACATTTCATTACAATCGAAACCACTCAGGGAATTGCAACACTTAAATTTGTAAAACAATAATCCGATTTTAAATACCATTGAAATTTGCGTCAGAGTCACTTCTTTGGCGCAGTTTTTTTTTTCATTATCGACGACTAATCCCTCATTCAAAATATTAACAAGCTTTTATTAGAGCAGATTTATCAAAGTCACAAAATTCAAACATAAAACCTTACTTTTGTGCGTTAAAACTTCGAAAAAATCCTTATGGAAATACTTATTAAACTAGCTCAGTTTCTGCTGAGTTTATCGTTACTTATTGTACTTCACGAACTTGGACATTTTATTCCTGCCAAGTTATTCAAGACTAGAGTTGAAAAATTTTACCTGTTTTTTGATGTGAAATTTTCACTGATTAAGAAAAAAATCGGAGATACAGAATATGGTATCGGTTGGCTTCCACTTGGTGGTTACGTAAAAATTGCTGGAATGATAGACGAGAGTATGGACAAAGAGCAAATGGCTCTGCCTCCACAACCGTGGGAATTCCGTTCAAAACCAGCTTGGCAACGACTTATCATAATGCTTGGAGGAGTTACAGTCAACTTCGTTTTGGCATTTATCATCTATATCGGTTTAGCTTTCGCTTACGGTGATTTGTATATCGCAAATAAAGATTTGAATGACGGAGTTTGGATTACAAATCCAGTTGTCGAAAAAATGGGCTTGCTCACCGGAGACAAAATCATTTCGGTTGATGGTGTTGAAGTGGATCAATTTCACCAGCTAAATGAAAAAATCATAATGGGTAGAGAAATCGTTGTTGACCGTCAAGGCGAGCAGAAAACAATTGAAATGCCTATTAACTTCATCGATCAATTAATGCAAGGCAAAAAAGTATCGGTTGTAGAGCTTCGTATACCTTTCATCATCAATGGTCTTTTAGAAGACTCTCCTAATGCCAAAGCACTGAAACTTGGCGATCAGATTGAGTCTATCAATGAGGTTACTACAAATTACATAGATCAAGTGATGACTCAAATCAAAAATGTAAAAGGACAAACTGTTCCCGCTGTAGTAAAACGAGATAACAAATTGACTGAAATCAATTTGACTATTAATCAAGAAGGCTTGCTTGGCGCTATCTATATGCCGAGAATGAAGTATGCCGATTTAGAAAAGAAAGGCTTCTATAAAGTTAACCGTGCTGAATTTGGACTTTTTGAATCCATCCCTTTCGGAATCGAAAAAGGAAAGAATCAGTTGTTCGGATATGGAAAACAGCTTAAAATGATTGCCAATCCAGAGACCGGAGCTTATAAAGGTGTTGGAGGATTTAAAGCTATTTACGATATTTTTCCAGCGTTTTGGAACTGGGAAGCCTTCTGGACAATCACTGCTTTGCTATCAATTATGCTTGGAGTTATGAACTTATTGCCAATTCCAGCACTTGATGGAGGTCACGTAATGTTTTTATTATACGAAATAATTACCCGCAGAAAACCGAGTGACAAATTCATGGAATATGCGCAATTAGCGGGGTTCCTGTTACTTATAACTTTGGTTTTATTGGCCAATGGCAACGATGTTTACAAGGCAATTATAGGCAACTAAAAGTTTTTTAAAAATTCTTCATTTTTTATTTGGAGAAACTAAAAAACATCCTATCTTTGCACCGCTTTCAAAGGCAATCAGCCTTCCTCCTTAGCTCAGTTGGTTAGAGCATCTGACTGTTAATCAGAGGGTCCTTGGTTCGAGCCCAAGAGGGGGAGCACATCAGAAGTCCGATAGAAATATCGGACT
>JBBSRP010000155.1:0-7422 GCA_038242935.1 Flavobacteriales bacterium | reverse complement strand
TAGATTCGCTGGAGGTGGTGCGGCAGTTGTTTGAAACCAATGTTATCCAGTCCGGATACTGGCACCGCTTCAGCATGACGGCCCACAGCCCGATTGGCAAAAATCCGGAGAAGTATGGCGTGGTGAAAGTAGGCCCGCCCGAAGGTACTTTTGCCCAAAACGACCTCTGGCACGACGATCCGCAGGGCACCGATCATTCGTTATTTGGCGAAGGCCTGGCCAAAGCACTCTACAATTACATGCATGGCGTGGGGCTGGAAGAACCACTCTCCTTCTGGTTTGATTTTAAAGTGCCACGCGCCACACTCAAGCCTGACCTTATCGGCAGCGCCATCGAGCAGCCGCATCGCCCCGACAGCACCCGCCCCAACGCGCGCGTACTTTGGTTGGGAAGTATACCAGAGGTTGAATTTACCATGATCGCCCGGAAAGGAGAAACACTGGAACGGTGCCAGCTTACTTTTTATGAAAAAGCCGAAGATTTCCAGGTAAAGACTACGGCCATTATCGGCCAGTGGCTGCTGGAGTTGCTGCCGCAGCTTATGCCAGAAAGCGAAAAAGCCCTTACGCTGAAGCAACTGGAAGCCAGCTATCCGGTAGCGGCGCACTTAAGTTTTTCGGAGTTTTTGAACTCGCCGGTTTGGTTTGAGCTAAGGGAGAAGGCATTGTTGCTGTTGTTGTAAGGGGATGCTTTGGCGGGAGCGGCTATGACTATTAGGTGAAAGTGCAGTAGCGTATTAGTAGCAATTTTCTTTTTGTCTATAGAAATTATCTTTAAGAGCACACATTTTCGATTAACTACTGCCCTGCTATCACCTCATATATGCTGTTACACTTTTGCCCTTCATTTTCGTTTTTGTCATTCCGCATATGTGTTTGTGCTATGACTAAATAATTCTTTTATAGTTTAGGCAAAGCGCGAATATGCCAATAGGGTTAAATTAATTTATAATTACTTCATATCTGTCTTCAAAAAACTGGTTCAAGTTTTCCGTATCGGTTTCTCTTAATACATATTCTCTTTCATTTTCATTTAATTCACATACACCAAAATTTTGAATGTAATTTGATTGTAAAGAGTAGTAATTAGAAGAATAAGGCTTACTTGTAGTTTTGATGTAATACCAAAAAACACTAGACTCCATAATCTTTTTGATAATCTGCATCTCAGTTTCTGAACTCCCAACAACCGCTAAGCCATTATAGAAAAGCAAGTCATCATCTGAATTGATTATGAAATTGGGAGTTCTGTCAGAATATTTTGGAAAGAACATTTTGTTCTTGATCTTTTCTAAAGATTGAGTACGACCAAATGCGAACCAGTTTTCATAGTTCCCATTTCCTTTATCTCTTTGGTCTAAAACTTTTCGTTTATTCTGAAAATATCTATATGCTTCGGGATACTTTTCTCTAATCAATTCTTCAGATAAAAGTTTAGGCTTTTCTTGTTCATCATAAGGGAAAATAACTTTTTCCTTCAAGTTATTTAGACTTACCTGTCTGCTCAACTTGTTCGAGTTCACTATGTCTTTACAAATGCCCTTTTCTATCTTATACAAGCTTCCATTTTGTAGATAAAAGTAGTTTTCATCTTCATCAACGGGTCTGAAAATATAAATGTCATTTTTTAGTGTTGCTATACCGTGCCTTGTTTGGTACAGTTCACTAAATGGAATGCCTATTGATTCAATTTTTGAAATAGAATTGTTGTCTTTTAAATTCCATCCTCTTTTTGAATCCAAGAGGCTATAAATAACCTTTTCAAATGATTGCTTACTACTTAGTTTATTGCTTTCTACTGATGTATAGGAAATGAAGTTTTGATTTCTATTTTCAATAAAGCAAATACAAGTATACGTGTTTTTTGATTTAAAAACTTGTTCAGAACCAAAGTCAATAATACTGAAAGCTAGTTCCTTCCTCTGAAAATAGTTTCTTAGAGCTCTTCCATTTAAACTCTTAAAAAAGGAATTCATTGTAATAAAGCCAAGGATTCCGTTCTCTGATAAATTCTCAATGGCGATTTCAAAAAAAGGAATGTACAGATCAGAATTACCCGATTTGCAAACTTCCCAGTTCTTTAATTTTTCTTTTGTTTCCTCATTTAAGTTTCTTGCACAAACGTACGGGGGATTTCCCAGAATGATATCAAAACCATTAAATCCATCAATTTTAGTCTTCCAGTCAAAATCAAGTGAATCACCTTTGAACAAATTAAAATGGTAATTTTTTTCGTCCTCACCAGATTGCAAAGCCAATAATGAAAGTAGAAGTTTCGTTCTGTTAATTGAATATTCCTGAATATCTAAGCCAAAGATATTATGGTTAAATAATTCAGAGTAGGTGCTACCCGTTATGTTCTTAAGTTCTACAGCAGCATTGAACAAAAATCCTCCACAACCACAAGCTATGTCGGAAATTTTAATTGAATCGTTAAGATTAGCATTTTTACCAAATGCTTCTTTAACAATGTAATCTCTAATATTTGAAGGCGTATAAATTGCACCATTGATTATTCGATCTGCCGGTGAAATAACAAATTCAAAAAGCTCAATAAGTCCCTCAAAATTGAAATTAGCTGCTTCAGCTTTTATGACTGATACAAAATCAATAAGTGAACTGTACTCTTCTTTATCATTCTTACCAATTGAATATGACTTTAGAAGTTTATTTTTCTGAGGCTTTAGCTTATTGATTTCAAGAAAAGCAGAAATAATAAGTCTGTCAACATTCTTTGGGACTGTAGAATGATATTGGCTTAAATATTTGAATGCGTTTCTCATTGATTATTTTTTAAATACTCTATGTAATCGTTTAACTCCATTGACAAGTCACTATGGAGAACTTGTAAATCTGCTTTAATTGTAGAATTATTTGGGGTTTTAATCGCAACCTGAAGTTTTTTCATACGCAGTAGTAACTGATCTAGCTTCCAAATAATTTGATATCTTTTAAGATATAACTTTAATTTGGAATGCATATATTTTGCCTGTGCAGATGAATTCTTTGGAGTTATATTTCCATTAGAATCTCTTTCAAAATGTACATTATAATCTACATCACAAGGGTCTATGTAATCTCCTTCATCATCTGATTTTAATATATTAACGTAAGAACAGCAGTAAACTAAATTAGAATAAACTGTTTTAAGGAGCGGATTTTTTTTCCACGGCTTAAAATGGTCAATATGAAATGAATTTGTTCCGCCAAACCAAAGATCCGAACAATCAGTGTACCCACATCTGTGATTAAAATCTTCTGCTAAGTATGGTTTGTAACTCCTGTAGTTTGCATAGTTTTTAGTACAGCTACGCTCTGGTGATGTGTCCCTGAAACTATTACCCATTATCTACCTTTTCTAAAAGTTCGTCAACTTTAGACAACAGTTCATTTAATCTTTCATCATTAGAAAGCTTCTTGAACTCTGGAGGTATTAAATTTTCTCTATCAATTACACTCTCAAGGAAACTATCTAGTTCAATAATTCTTTCCTCATCAGAAATTTTAGCTTTACCCGACTTTCGGAATTCAATGAGCTTAATTAGTTCCGCCTCTGCATTTTTGATTTTAGTTTGGTAATGTTCAATTTGATTAATAACTCTATCAAGAAATTTTGCCTTTGCTTTACTTTCTTCTTTATTATTATGAAGAATATTTTTTATGTAAACCTTATTTACATCCTCACTTGCACTTACCGCCAAATCATCAAAGGCAGTTAATACAAAGGAGGGGAACCCCAATCTAATTTTTAATAATTCTTCAACAAGTTCAACGCCATTGTAAGGTACGTTGTAATCAATGTCGGTTTTCATTTCATTTAGCCTAAAATCAGTAATGATCGCATCTGGATTGATTTTAATGATGAGTTTAATCATTTCATCAAGATCTTCTAATGGGTATTCTGTGTAGACCTCAATGTTGTCTTTAGTTGATGAAATTTCCACGTAATCCTTGAAGTCATCAAAAGTATCTTTTTCTTCATCAATGAACAGCACCTTATACATAGCCATTATCGTTTGTATTTAATTGGAAATATTATCCTTATCCCAAATCCAACTTCTGGAAATAAAAGTTTTATTATTCCATCATTTTCAGAAGCAATTGATTTAACAAGCCACATTCCTAGACCAGTTCCTTCTTCTTCCCCGGTGAATGGATTTCTTCTTGTTGTAAATAAAGGTTCAAAAATTTTGCTGGGTTCAGTTATGTCTTTCGATAATCCTGGTCCATTATCATAATAATCAACAATTATATCCTTGTTAGTGCTTGATGCCTTAATCTTAATTTGCCGTTCTCTATTTACCTTTAAAATAGTAAATGCATCTATGGAATTGACCAAAAGATTGTTGAAAATACTATCAAAATCAATTTCATAAACTCTTAAATCTAGATTTTCTATATCAGATACATCAAACTTAATTCCTCTATTATCTAAAACTGTACTCCAATCAGAGGATAAATCAGAAAAATATTTTCTCAGAAATAGTTGCTTTCTTTTCCGTTTATCCTTTCTAGTTGCGCCTAGTGAAAAGTTTAACCAATTCTGAAGTTTTAAATCTTGTTTCTTGATTTTTTCCAATTGGAAAAACGGGTTTTTCCGTTCTTCGACATCATTAAATTCATCTTCTGTTAGTTTACTTAACAAGAGGCCTTTTAACTTATCGGTTCTAGAACTTAACACATCATTTAATTTACTTAAATCGTGACTAAATGAAGCTAAAACTATTCCACTACTCGCAAGACCTCTTAATACCTTTTGCTCTTCTTTGAGCTTTTCAATTTCTTCTTCTTTTCTCTCAATCTCGCTTGCTAAAATTTCTTTTTCTTTATCTCCTTCAGTTTCAGTTTCATTGTGGTTTCCCGTTGTATTTTGATTTGAAGTATTAGAAGCGGACTCTTTTTCTTTCTTTTTTGCTCGACTTGATTCTAGTATTCGTTTGGCAAGCTCTTGTGCTGCCCTCATATCCCTTTCAGGTCCAAATCTAAAATCGTCAAAATCAGCCATCTCACGAGCAATATATGCTCTGTCTTCTTCAAAAACATTGATTATGGATGCCAAGAGTTGTTTGAAAATTTGAAATGTTTTATTGTCTTGTAGGCCTTCACGACTTGATTTATCTTCAAAGTTCACATTGGTTAAACGAGATATTTTAACAGCACCAGCTACATTTTCCGGTTCTACTCTATAACCACCTTCTTTTTTTGCAACCCCCGCAGGACTCGTTGACTTTCTACTTCCTAACCCAAGCCAATCGAATGCTACATCTTTAATTTCCCCATACGGTCTAACTCTGAAATTATCTCTAAACAATTTTATACCGCCAAATTTATTAAGCCAGTCTTTTCTATCGTTGGACATAAATTTCAGATAGAAGAATTTATCTGCATTAATCGAATCATAAGTTCGTTTTAAGAAATAGAAAGAAAATTCAAATACTCCTATGTTGGAAAATACATCATCTTCATCCCTATCTTTAAACCCCTTTAGCAATTCTGAAAAAGTAACGGTTTTCTCCCAATACCCGTTTTGGAATTCTTTTTTTTGATGTGGGAACTCTTTTAATCCATCTCTTTCAAAAAACTCATTAGGTATTAATTCTAAGTCATATTCTCTCCTTTCAATTCTGATTTTAACATTTTGATTTTCATCAGCTATTGCCACGAATTTATAATCAAAATCATCACAGATTGAACTGAACACTTCACCATACTTGCTAGGTGTCAATGAGCCATATAAATGTATTTCAAAACCACCAGTTTCTTTAGGTGGTACGAGAACTTCAAGGTCTGAATAAACTTGTTGAACATAATAATCTTCCCAATTGTCTCTTAAATCTGATATTTTTAGAATTGTACCAAATTTAAATTCTGCTTCTGAATTTATTTTTGAAAAATCAAAAATTGGAATCTCATTAATAATTTCTTGCTTTATGGTGGAATTAGAAATACTTATTAATTCTGCATTTACAGTGTCTATAGTTTTATAATCACCTTCAAAATCTTCCCAATTTACTTTCCACTTGTATCCTTTGTTATTGGTTGCATTGCCGTTTATGTCTATATCAGGCATATGATTTTCAGAATTAAAAATTGTAGTCATTTCACATTTTGAACCCAATTTATCAAGTGCAAATCTTCCAATGCCCTTAGCACCCGCCTTGACTCTTCCACTTTTTGTGAAAACATTCTTAGACTTGTTATCTGTTCCAATTGTCATCCAATGATCCCGAATGACGTTTTGTGTCATTCCCTCGCCAGAATCAATAATATATAAAACAGAAAATTTTGAAATTGATTTTTTGAGAACTATTAAGCTATCTTCGTCTTGATCATTTTTAGGGCGATACACTTCATTGTCGAATTGATAAACTTTATCAAGTAGTTTTTTCTCAATTCCTTTTGCGATCAGCTCGTGATAATGTTCTTGGGACATTTCATTTGAGAATGTAGAATATTTATTGTCAAAATAAACAATTGCAACATTACTGTCAGCGTCATAAGCATTTTTTACTAATTCAATGATTGCCCCTTTCGAAGTTGCAATGTTCTCTCTACCTATCAACCTTGCTGTTCGGGCTGAAACCTTGAAAGGTATTTTTGTTGATATGTTTGAGTTAGTTTCCTCCATAACTCTTTAGTTTAATAGTTTTTTAGGAGTAACGTTTAATATTTCCGCAATTTTTACCAATGTAACTAGAGGAGGTTGCACATCATTAATACACCATCTTGAAATTGTTGATTCGTTCTTGTCAAGCTTTTCTGCAAGCCATTTACTGCTGAGATTCTTTTCAAACAGTACTACTTTGATTCTATTTATTGCTTTTCGGCTCATGCAGATTGAATTATATGCAAATATATTCATGTCTTTTGCTATTATATTGCATTTCTAAGGCAGAAGCAAGTGTGCTGCATTGGTTTGGTGAGCGTTTAGATGCAGCTCTTTTAAGTCTGCTGAAGCGTTGGCATTTAGCCTAACATTAACTTAGTCAGTTAAATATTAGTACTATATTTTTTAAAAACAAATAGTTATACTTACCTCTACTATAACTACAGGCACCTTGCTGCTTGCCCAAGCACTTTTTAACAGCCTAACTTGCCAGTCAGCGCACTGTATACTGTACAGCTAATATAAGAAGAAATAGCCATTAGTTGCTCCGTAGCATCGTTCGTTGCAATTGAAATAAATGCTTGCCGCCGCTCATTATACTTCGGAACAGCCTGGCGAACCGCTGCCACAAGTATGACTGGCTTATACTTTATATTTATATTATACTTTATACTTAGTCGCGTTTCGATTTCAACAGCTTCCGGAGATCGGCCAGTTCGTCCCGGTACTTGGCGGCTTGCAGGAAGTCGAGGTCTTTGGCGGCGGCTTCCATCTGCTTTTCGGTTTTTTTGATGAGCTTTTCCAACTCATCGCGC
>JBBSRP010000154.1:0-7423 GCA_038242935.1 Flavobacteriales bacterium | reverse complement strand
TCGATATCCGCACATTCACAAATGATTCGTTAACTGAATAAATATCTCCAAAATCTGAGCACTCCAACACCAACAGAACATCTGACCACCAAGCTAAAGGAAAATCTTTAAAACCTACAGACAATAATTTAGATTTTTGAAAGACGTATTCACTTAGCGAACTTCGCTTCTTTTCAAATAAAATATTTTTTATATTTTCGTTTCGTGGATTAATGTATAAATCTGAAATGGCAATATTATTTTCGTTTATTTTTTGAACAGCAAATCTTAAAATTTTACAATTATTATTAGCATTATAATTATTATAAAACTCCGCAACAAAATTTAAATCTAGAGTATCATCGTCACCCAGAATCATTATCCATTCTTCGTCCGAACATAGATCAATACAACGTTCCCATTGTTTAACAAGACTCGTTCCTCCAAGATTTTTCTCAAATTTATGGTAAACGAAATCAATTTTATTTTTAAATTTTGTTAATAATAAGCTTGGATTTTCTGAGCTTGCATCATCTCCTATATAAACTTTAAAACGCTTATCTGTTTGTACAGAAAGAGACAGCAAAGTTTCGTTAAAAAAATGAATCTTATAAAAAGGGATTATTATTCCTAGCGCTACTTTATTTTGAATTTTCAAATACTCGATTTTTAGAAAACTGATTAAAGATATATTTTGCAGGTTTTAATATTTTTGCGTTTTTAAGAAGTTTCTTAATTAGCAGCCCAACCTTGAAAGTATTACTGTTCTTCAAATAAGTAATCCTTAACTTATTCTCCTTATTTAAACGATAAAATCTTGCTAGCAAAGTTTTTGCCAGTGTCAGATGTTCATCATCTGTTACAATAGTTCTTATATACATGAAGGCATTAAGGAAATCTTTCTGCATCTCTTTAGTGTGCATCATGCTTTTTGGATGTAATCTATAATATGCTAATGGTAAGTCAATAAAAATTGGCTGGGCTTTATTCTTAAAAACATCTATCCACATTACCCAATCTTCTTTTGCTTTTAAAAACTCAGGAAATCTAAAAGTTTCAAATAATGACGCTTTAAAGAAACCACAATGAATCGGAATTGAAAAAGTTTCGTCCCATTTATATAATATGCTTTCAAAGTTAAACATTGCTGATGTTAGATGGCAAAAAGGTTCTGTTAATTGCTCGTGATTCTCAGTAAACATCTTAAAATTTGATATTACTATATATTTATTTTTATTTTCTAATTTTTCAAATTCATTTATAGATTTTGCAAACTTATCATTTGCCAAATAATCATCACAATCTAAAAATTGTATATATGCGCCACAGGCATTATTGAGTCCTACGTTTCTAGCACTTGCCAACCCTCCGTTCATTTTATGCCGATAGATAAATCTATTATCTTTTCTAATCCATTTCTCTGCTACTTCTTTTGTGTTATCTGGACTCCCATCATCAACGATAATACATTCCCAATCAGATAATGTCTGATTTAAAACGGACTGAAGAGCATCATCAAGATATTGTGCTTGATTATAGCATGGTATAATTACGGATATAGTAGGCTTTTTCATTTTACTATTTCAATATTAAATATTTGGCAGTAATTTTAATATGTTTAAGAAAAGAAAAACTTCTTTGAGAAAATTTCAGATTTGCAAGAGTCGTTTTTAGCGCGGCGCTATATACTTTTTCTTTTAATTGACTTTTATACAGCTCCAAAAAATAGCTATCAGCAATCTCTCTCGATGAATATTTTAATTTTTTATAATTTACCTGATGTTTTATTGTTTGAATTTGAAAAATATGCTGTTGATAAAAGCTGATTGTCGACAGAGATTTCATCACCCCACCCTCATGAATACGATAAGTAGAATATACTTCGTCTGTTCTAAGAACTTTTTTATTCGTTGCTTGAAGTAATAATACATAATAATACCAGTCACCAAAAGTTATTTTGATAAAATTTTCTGGAAGCTTAATTTGTATACTTCTAAAAATTACTGTACAAGTACAAAGATTATTATTTACTAAGAAATCTTTCAACTCTAAAACCTTCACATCAGTGGCTATAAATACCGGCTTCTGGTTGGTTCTTGGATTATCCGACTTAAACACAGCATTTCCGCTATGAATTATATAATCTTCATTTGCGTCCAAAAACTCAACCTGCTTTTTAAGTTTCAAAGGATCAATCCAATAATCATCACCATCACATAGCGCAATATATTCTCCCTTACATTCTTGCAAAGCAAAAATAAAATTTGGCATCATTCCCAAATTCTCTTTATGATTAAAATACTTAATCCAACTTCCTCTCGGATGATTCTTAATAATTTCTTTTACAATCTGATCAGTGCCATCAGGAGAGCAGTCATTTGCAATAATCAGCTCTACTTCAAAATCGCATTCTTGCATCAAAACGCCTTCGATAGCCTCTCGAATGTATTTTTCGTGCGCGTATGTAATCATGCAGACGCTGACTTTGGGAGCTGATAAATCTTTTTTATTATGCATTTATGATCTGTGGCTTCACAACAATTTATACATTAGTCCAATCAAATTTGGGAGTTATATATCCAGGCTCTCTACCCATATACACTCCAAGGTCTCGCTCTCCATCTACAACAGTAAAAACCATAATATCCTTTTCTACAAAAACTGCAGTACGCTTGTCTTTGACAATAAGCAATCCTAAGTTAAAATTTCCTGCCTGAAAGAAATTTCGAGGAAAGCTACAGGAAATAGTATTAGAACCTTGTCGCAAAGGAACTTCAGTTGTTGAATTATAAAAAGAGAACATTGCCTCTCCCAACTCATTATACAAATGAAACGTTAGGTTGTATTGAAAAGCATCATCGACCTGAAAATCAATTTTGGTAGTTAGGTGCAAAAGATCATCTTCTGAAATCGGCTCGACTGCTGTCTTTCCTTCCCCTTGAATTGAAATCTCTCTTAAAGAAAAAATATCCTTTTGATACTCACTGCCAAATATTCTTTTATTAAGAGTTGCTGCGTCTCCACCGCCAAGATAATAACTTACTGCCGATTCTACATCAGAAGCAAATTTTACTTCACCGAACTCTAATACCAATGCTCTCGTACACAAACTCTTTACCGCCGCCATATTATGACTCACAAACAAAACTGTTCTACCGCCTTCTCGAGAGATATCTTGCATCTTGCCAATGGCTTTCTTTTGAAATTCGGCATCGCCAACTGCTAAAACCTCATCAACAACCAAAATTTCAGGCTCGAGAAATGCCGCTACTGCAAACGCAAGGCGAACTGTCATTCCGCTACTATACCGTTTTGTAGGCGTGTCTATATACCGTTCGCAACCGCTAAACTCAATAATCTCACCGATCTTTGAGTTTATTTCTTTTTTGGTCATTCCCAAAATAGCACCGTTCAAAAAAATATTTTCTCTTCCTGTAAGTTCGGGATTAAAACCTGTTCCTACTTCTAGTAGTGATGCAATTCGACCTTTGGATTTAATGATGCCTGTAGTTGGGGAAGTAACTTTGGATAATATTTTGAGCAAGGTCGATTTTCCTGCACCGTTCTTACCAATGATACCCAATACTTCGCCACGCTTTACTTCAAAATTTATATCTCTCAGTGCCCACACATAATCACTCGCCCCTTTGGTAGCGCGATTATTTATGTCGCCCACTTTCAAGTATGGATCTTCCTTGCCTCGAATGCTATGCCACCATCTATTAAGATCATGACTCAAAGTGCCCGTTCCCACTTGTCCTAATCGGTATTGCTTGGAAATATTTTCGGCTTTTAAAATAATGTCGTCTGTCATTGGAAATTTAAAAGATTCTACTGTATTTTTAAAGGTAAATGAATCTACTGAATGTCAAGCAAAAATAGCATTATTATAAATACTTTGAACGATAATTTTTCAGCCGCCAACGATCAACAATCAGCAATTTGCTCTTAGCCCCCATCCTCAGTACTCCATATTATTTTGAGAAACTATGAAGCAATACTGTAGCACGCGAAGTAGTTGACAAACTCGGCTTCGCATCAACGAAAAATTCACAGCTAGCACACGCAGCTAAAAGCTAAACCTGTAATTTACTACTTAAGACGAACAGCTATTAGGTAAAGTCTAGTGTTTCGGAGAGGGAAATAGCCCCGATAGTAGCGAAAATCCCAGTGCTGTGATTTGCCTTTCTTGTAGTAGCGCCGAGCAAGAGCGACCAACGGAAGCTCCTTGATGGGCGACTACTACGGCAAATGACGGCAGTGGATTGTAGAGAATAGCGGGATAAAGCTTCTAAAAAAAAACAGGATAAAAATCTTAAATTATAGTGGGATAGAACGAGATTTATGAACCGTAACTTCTATATAATTTTCAAATAACTAGCTTCTGATTACTAAATAAACTTTGATATTTGCAACAGATAAAACACAGATGAGCACCTAATTAATTGATAAGTACATTAAAGCGCATAGCAATCCTAGCTCGAGAAGCAATTCTTATTATACATATCCCAATTTGGCAGAGAACTTAGACACTAAAATCGCAGATGTATATTTTGGAAGGACTGACCAAGTTAAGACAAACCTGTAATTCGACCGCTCTAATTCCAACAGACGAAGATTTCGGGAACTACTCGGTAAAGCTTGAAAATTTGCTAGTAAACATCAAAGAAAAGACCTGAAAACCATAAAATACTAGTGTTTTCTCAATTTGTAAAAATGCTTCAAATTGTAAAAACGCGACTTGATGATGAGAAAATTCAATATGAATATCTGGACGGACAAACGACGAATAGGCAGAATAACGTGAATAATTTTCAAAATCACGCCGATATAAGAGTATTGCTGATAAGTTTGAAAGCCGGTGGAACAGGATTAAACTTGACCGAAGCCGATTATGTCTTTATCATTGATCCTTGGTGGAATCCTGCGGTAGAAAATCAAGCTATTGATCGTTGTTATAGAATTGGTCAGACCAAAAACGTAATGACATACCGTATGATCTGCAAAGATACAATTGAAGAAAAGATAGTATCACGGCAACAGAAAAAGAAAAAAGTCGCCTTGAGTATTATTTCTATTGATGACGAGAAAAAATCCTTTAATATTAATGAAGTTAAAGAGTTGTTTAGTTAGTAGATTGTATATCGTAGATTGTATACCGTAGATTGTATATCGTAGATTGTATACCGTAGATTGTATACCGTAGATTGTATACCGTAGATTGTATACCGTAGATTGTATACCGTAGATTGTATACCGTAGATTGTATATCGTAGATTGTATATCGTAGATTGTATACCGTAGATTGTATATCGTAGATTGTATACCGTAGATTGTATATCGTAGGTTGTAGAATGTATGTTGAAACTGTCAGCTCGTAGCATTTAGCATACAGCTGCCTAAATTTAAAAATGGCAACTGTGAACCTTCAATTGTGAGCTGTCAACTTCCTTGAAACCGAATCACTTTTGCCGGAACTCCCGCTACTACAGCGTTACCGGAAAACATCTTTGGACACGACAGCAACTGCTGCAACGATGGTATTATTATCAGTTTTGATGTCAGAAAGTATTAGTGCCCTGCTACCATTTGAATGACATCGCCAATTGTAACTCTATATACTAGAGTCGCAGAAGGGCAAATCTGCGCATATTTATCCAAATTATAATCGCCAGTAATACTCGGTAAATCGTAACTCCCATTATCTCTTCTCCCCCATTCCCTATTCCCGATTCCCGATTCCCTATTCCCCATTCCCTATTCTCGATTACCTATTCCCTATTCCCAAATTCTCATTAATTGCATTGACATCCGTTGCAGATCGACTTCGTCTAGGCCTTTATAGAGCGGCAAACACAAAATTCTGGCCGCAATGTCTTCGGAAACTGGCATTTTTTGACCTTTTACGTATTCAATTGTATTCAGTGATGGGTAAAAATAGCGCCTTGGAAAAATCTGTTGTGCATTTAGCTCTTTTTGAACCTTTAATAGTTGCTCTTCACTTTCAAAAATAACAGGATAGTAACTGTAATTCCACTGGATATTTTCGCGAATTCGCATTGATTGTAAAATATCAAAATTCAGATTTGTATTGTAATAATGCACAACCCGTTTGCGACCTTGTAGAATTTCGCTCATATATGGAAAAACTGACAGACCCATCGCTGCTTGCAATTCAGAGATTTTTCCGTTGATGCCAAGACCGTGAAAATCGAGTGGTCCGTTATGCCCAAAATTGTGACTAAAAAATAGTTGATCACGCAACTTTTTGTCGTTGGCAAACATCGCCCCGCCTTCGCCTGTATGAAATAATTTGGTTGCGTGAAAGCTGCAAGTACTAACATCTCCATACTCAAAAATTGATTTTCCCTGGTATTTAATTCCGAAAGCGTGAGCAGCATCATAAATAACTTTCAGATCATGCTTTTCTGCAATTTTCTCAATAGCTTCAATATTACAGGGATTTCCAAAAACGTGAGTCGCAAGAATTGCAGTTGTTTTGGAGGTAATCGCCGCTTCAATTTTCGTTTCGTCAATCGTCAAATGTTCAGAATCGATATCCACAAAAATTGGAGTACAATTCTCCCAAACAATCGCCGCCGAAGTAGCAACGTAGCTGAAAGGAGTTGTAATTATTTCGCCTTGATTACCAAGAATTTTTAGTGCTATTTGCAGGGGAATAGTTCCGTTATTGGTAATTGTAATATTCGAAACTTTTAAATAATCTTTGAGTTTTTGCTCCAATTCCAAGACTAATTCTCCTCGATTTGTAAGCCACTGATTCTTCCAAATCCTCGCAACTTGCGCGTTATATTCTTCGATAGGCGGAAAAAAAGTTTTGGTAACTTTGATCATTTGGAAAATGTTTTTTTTATAAAAATCTACTCCAAATATACGTATTAGAATTCGCTCTCTTACACTTCAATGATGATGGTAAACAAAAATTGTATAATCCTCCCCCCATCGCCCTCCGAAGGAGGGGGCGAATGTACGTGGCGATATTATTGAAGATATTTAAATAGTTAATATCTTATTAAACATAAGTTTTATGATCAATTAGCGCTTGGTTGTTATACTAAAGCAGCTTAATTAATGAATGTAAAAATTAAATCTAAAGTATACTAGTCACTGTAATAAAATAATCTACTACTTTAATTTCAAAACATAATTAGTACTTTTAATTCCGTTTTAGAAAATTATCACAAAAGAAATTTCAAATATAATTTCGGGTCCAGTCTGCCCCTCCTTTGTTTCTATTGTCAAAAGTAGATTCGGGCTCCCCCTACTTCGGCGGGGGCTGGGGCAATGTCATTAAGTTAAGGTTTTAATGTGCTGATTGGTAGTGTAATAAGTCATTTAAAATTTGTCTAATTGTAGGTTATTTCTTATATTTATGTGAAATATTTGACACATAAGTAAATGAAAAGTAATTCTGATTTGATAG
>JBBSRP010000153.1:0-7490 GCA_038242935.1 Flavobacteriales bacterium | reverse complement strand
CATATATATTTATGCTTTTAGAAAGAAATGAATGTATAAAGGAATGATTGCGAATAATAACGGCACAATCACCGCAAAGAGTTTACCTATCACTCTAATAGTAGGTTTGTATTTTGCGCTGTTAATTCCAATTGATTGGAACGCACTTGCAAAACCATGCAAAAGGTGAAAAGCTAAGACAGCCATAGACAAAACATAAAGAATTGTATAAAGAAGTCCATACGCAGGATCATTAAAAAAGTCAATTGTGATTTTGTACAAATCTTTGTAACCTTCAGCGATCTTCACTTTTGCAGCAGGATCGTAAAATTCAGTCACATTACGTACTTCAACATTTCCTATAGGCATATAGCTTCCAGTTGTAGTAAGATAAAATTCTTGCGCAGGCATGCCTGGCTGAACATCGATCATTGTTGTTTGCAATGGAATCTTGCTATCAAAATGCATTACTGCCCAGAACGTTTTCATGTGCAGAATAATGAAGATAAGAATCAAACTTCCCAATATCGCCATGTTGCGTGATGCCCAACGAGAGTTTGTCTCTGGCTTATTGCACTCATACTGTATTGGTCTTGCTTTTCTATTCTGGATAGTAAGCAAAATACCATCTATCGCATGAAATAAAAGCGAAGCATAAGTTAGATAAGAAAGAATTTTGACCGCAGGATTTGTAGTCATAAATAGCGCATACTGATTAAACTGTAATGCATCACCAAAAATCAACTGCAAGTTTCCTACTAAGTGTCCAATAAGAAAGATGCAAAGAAATAAACCTGTAAAAGCCATCCAATACTTCTTAGTAAGGGAAGACTTTAATATTGCGGATTTCGCCATAAGTTAAAAAGTTTTTTTAAAATCATACAAAAATAAGGTATAAATGCCTCTCGGGACAATAAAGAAGCTAATTTATAATGAATTTAAAAAGTAATTACTCGCATTTCCAAATTTTACCTTAATCCTTGCGGCTGTTTGCTCTAAAGTCTTTAATTTTGACATAGACACTTCAAAAATTTAATATCATGAAATACACTCCAATAGATCGAAATTTATTTATAAAAAACCGTAAAAAGTTCGTCGCTGAGATGAAAAAGAATAGCATTGCGGTCTTTAATTCAAATGATATTTATCCAGTTTCGGCAGACAGCACTTTGCCATTTGCTCAACATAGAGACATATTTTATCTTTCGGGAGTAGACCAGGAGGAAAGTATTCTGCTTTTATTTCCAGACGCACCTTATGAGCATCAACGTGAAATCCTGTTCCTGAAAGAAACGAATGAGCAAATCGCAATCTGGGAAGGTGAAAAATTAACAAAAGAAAAAGCGTTCGAGACCTCAGGAATCAAATCTGTTATTTGGCTTCAGGATTTTCCAAAAACGCTTAAAGAATTAATGTCTTTTGCAGATACAATTTACATTAATACAAACGAGCATTACCGCGCAACTATCGAAACTGAAACTCGCGAAGCTAGATTTGTAAAATGGTGGAAAGAACAATATCCTGCGCATCAAGTTGCCAAAAGCAATCCAATCTTACAGCGCCTTCGTTCTGTAAAAGAGCAGGAAGAACTAGATCTTATTCAGCACGCTTGTAATATTACCGAAAAAGGTTTTAGAAGAATACTTCCCTTTGTTAAGCCTGGCGTTACAGAATATGAAATTGAAGCAGAATTTATGCACGAGTTTTTGAGAAATAGATCAAAAGGTTTTGCTTACACTCCAATTATCGCTTCTGGAAACAACGCGAATGTTTTGCATTATATAGAGAACAATAAAGAATGTAAAGCCGGCGATCTAATTCTCTTTGATGTCGCTGCCGAATATGCAAATTATTCGAGCGATATGTCTCGCACAATTCCCGTTTCTGGAAGATATACCGAGCGTCAGAAAACTGTTTACAATGCCGTAATGCGCGTAAAAGAAGAGGCTCAAAAAATGCTTGTACCTGGAACAGACTGGAAAGAATATCACGAAGAAGTGGGAAAAATTATGACTTCTGAACTTCTAGGACTTGGATTACTTGACAAAGCAGATGTACAAAATGAAGATCCAGAATGGCCAGCATATAAGAAATACTATATGCACGGAACTTCACATCACATGGGCTTAGATACTCACGATTACGGAATTCTTACTGAGCCAATGCAAGCCAATATGGTTTTTACTGTTGAGCCTGGAATCTATATTCCTGCAGAAGGTTTCGGAATCAGAATCGAAGATAATTTGGTAATTCAAGAAAGCGGAGAACCACTGAATCTTATGAAAAATATTCCGATATTAGCTGATGAGATTGAAGATTTAATGAACAGCTAAGAATTACATAAAAAATAATTTAAAGGTTTGAAAAGTGCATTATCAAAAACACTTTCCAAACCTTTTTCAATTAAAAAAAACGTTTTTGGAAATAGTACTCTATAAAAACACCAAGATTAGTTATACCGATTCAGGCAAAGGATCTGTTGTCGTTTTCCTACACGGATTTCTGGAAAATAAAAGTATGTGGAATGATTACGTTGCAGAATATCAGACAAAATACCGCATAATAACTATAGATCTCTTAGGTCATGGAGACAGCGAAAGCTTAGGTTATATTCATTCGATGGAAGAAAACGCAAAGGCGGTTCATGCTGTATTGGCACATTTGCGCATTAGAAAGTCAATTTTGGTGGGACATTCGATGGGTGGTTATGTAAGTTTGGCTTTCGCCGAATTGTTTCCAGACAAAATTCGATCTTTGATTTTGATAAACTCTAGTGCTTCGGCAGACAGTGAAGAGCGAAAATTGAACCGTGATCGTGCAATAAAAGCGGTAAAATACAATCACGATACTTTTATTAGAATGGCAGTTGTCAATTTATTTACTCAAGATAATCAGCATAAGCTGAAAGCTGAAATTGAACATGTAAAACAACAAGCTCTAAAAACCTCATTGCAAGGAATTGTCGCCACACTTGAAGGAATGAAAATAAGAAAAGACCGAGAAGTACTTCTGCACTTTGGGCCTTATCCAATATCACTAATTTTAGGAGTTCAAGACACCGTTCTCAATTATGCCGATACTGCTTCTCAGGTTGAAGGAACTAGAGCATCACTTTTTAGTTTTCCTGACGGACATATGACGCCAATTGAAAACCGCGATGAGTTATGCGAATTACTGCTTCAATACTTTAAAAAGCTTTAACTTCTTTTTCTTCAAACGGAATATCTTTATTCAAAATCTCCAGCAAAAGATTCACAAGCTGCTCTTTATAATTTCCTAAAATTTCAGCATTTACAATCTGAGTTTCTAGTTTACCTTCTTTTACTTTTAAAGGAAGAAAACCGCTTTTCATGTTTTTGAAAGATATTACTCCCGCTTCCATCATTCGACCTTCCAAAAAAGGTTCAAAAGTAAAAGCATAAGCAAGCACCTGAATAATCTTATCATTCTTTATATCCAAAACCAAATTATCCCAGTTTCTAAGACTTAGATTTGTAGCTAGAACCTTTCCTGTTTTATAATCTATAATTCGCACAACATTATTACGGAGTTCAATTCTATCCACAGATCCACCAATCTTGACAGGAAATGGTAGTAATTCAGATTCCAAAATACGCTCGAATCGGGTTTCTAAAAACAGAATTTCGATAGATTCTCCATCGCGAACGGCTTTAAGTTCCAATTTTAGAAAATTCAAAATATGTCGTTTCGCAACTTCAAATGCGAGGAGATTTCGGCCTTTTTTGATTTCACCTTTCTTATATATATTCTGAAACTGCACCGCGACTTCATCATCAATTTTTGAAATGCACAATTGGATATCCGCTTCCGTTTGCACTTTACCTATTAATGGCTCATAAAGTACTGCAAGAGTTTCGTGGATAATAGTTCCTAGGGTATTGAGCGCGATATTTTCTTCAACATCTTCAATATCTCGTATTGATAATATTTTTTGAAAATAAAACTGCATCGGATTCCGAATATAACTTGTTAGTGCCGATGGAGAGAAACCACTAATTGCAATATCTGCCAAACGCATCATTACGCTATCGGTTTTTTCGATGATAAAGTCTTTCGCAGCTATTTCTGGAACATAAGGAGTAAAGATTTCGCTTGTGAGATTATGCAAAGGCTTTTTCTCGACTTGAAGCTGAGTGATAAAACGGCTCTTTTCTCCCCCATCTATACCTTCACTTTCTGTATTATAAATTAGGTAAACATTCTTAGCTCTTTGAATCAAATGATAAAAATGATACGTGTAAATAGCATCTTTTTCTTTAAAAGTAGGAAGACCCAATTCTTTCTTGACATCGTACGGAATAAATGAATTTTGAGATTTTCCCGCTGGAAATTTACCTTCGTTCATTGAAGTTATAATAACGGTGTCAAAGTCTAAAACACGCGTTTCTAATACGCCCATAAGCTGTAATCCTTCGAGAGGCTCACCTTCAAAAGAAACTTCAGCAAGATCAATTACTTGTTTATAGATTGATGATAGAGTTTCAATTGTATTACTACTGTCGTAACCACTAAAGTAATTGCTAATCTTATTTAGAACTTTATAAATAGAATATATAAAAGCTTTGGTCAGCTTCTCTTGATTATTATCTGTTGATAAGCTTTCTTTTAGCGTAAGCAATAAAGAAGAAAGATTGTTTAAAACATCTAAAGCGCCAGTATCCCATTTGGCAAATAATAGCTGAAATATAGGATTCCCTTCTCCATGAATAGAGATTATTGTTTGATGTGCAATAAACGTGAAGTTATTTCGTCGAATATCTTTTACGAGATTTTCAGCTTCAGCGTTTGCCGAAATAAGAGGATGCGTCAATACGTCTACAACATCTTTATAATAGAAAACATAAGACTTTGCATTTCTAGGCAATGCATTGCTATGCATTTTGAATAACTTAGAGATCAGAATCTGAACAGGATTATTCTTTCCTGAATATCCCATCGTAATATTCAGTCTATCTACCTGAGCAGGTAACGCATGAAGAACGGGCAATAAAAGATTTTCGTCTCCCAAAACCACTGCGACTTTGTTGAGTGTTGTAATATCTTCGGCAGTAATATTTTCAAGAATACTTCCTACAATTTTGGCCTGACCGATAGACTTGGAAGTACCAATAACCTTAATATTCTTCTCTTGCGAAAAATCGTCAAATATCCATACGAATGGATTTAATTTATAATGTTTCCACGAATCTTTAAACCTTCTTACAAAAAGTCCAGCATCATGCTGTTTGTCTTTTATAAATGTTTGATCAATATCCCAAAAAATCTCAGCTTTATTGGCTGCAATTAGATTTTGAATAATTACTTCCTCGGCAGCATTTAGAGCATTGAAACCCGCAAATACATAATTAACTTCTTCGGGTAATGATTTACTGTATTCATCTATATTAGCAACAGCTTCTCTATAAATAAGCCCTTGATAGCCAACTTTCCTTTCTTTTAAATGTGAATACAATCCTCTGTAGTATTCAATAAGAAGATTGTAAAACTTGAGATATTTATCAATAAGTTTCGTTCGCTTTTCTGCATCTAGAGACCAGTGCTTAATATCTTCTATATCTTTCAAATATGACAAGACATGATCTGGATTGAGTAGATATCTGTCAATTTCATTAAAGTCTTGAAGAATAATTTTGGCCCAATTTGCAAATTGTTCAAAAGACTCCTTTTTGTCAGCCGGTACAATTCCTGCATAAACATCAAAAAATTCAAATAAAAGTTCGATCGAATCAATAGAGCGAATTGCTGCAACATCCTGAATAAAATCTTCAATACTAATAATATTTGGGGCAAAAACATTCTTATGAATTTGTTTTTTAAAAGCTTCGATCAGAAAGACTCTAGCTCTCTTATTTGGCAGCACTATTGTAAGATTATCAAAATATTGAGTATCGCCAGTGAGAAGTTTTGCAGCTAATTGTTCTAAAAATGGAGTGGATATCATATTATAAAAATAAAAAAAACGCCCCAATAAATGGGGCGTTTCTATAACTATTTACAAAGAGAACTATTCTTTGATAAGCAATACCTCAACACGTCTGTTGTTAGCTTTACCTTTTGCAGTTTTGTTACTGTCAATTGGTTTAGTTTCACCGTAACCTGTAGAATTTAATCTGCTAGCGTTAACTCCATTTTCAATTAAGTAGTTTTTCACTGCCGCTGCTCTATTTTCAGAAAGCGTTTGGTTAAGAGCGTTACTTCCGTCGCTATCAGTATGACCTTCGATCATAAATCTAGACTCTGGATATTCATTAAGGATTGTAGTAATATTTTTCAAAACTGGAAGAGTTGCATCTTTAAATGAAGCTTTACCACTATTAAACAAAATTGTTTTAGCGTAAGCGTTCAATTTCATTACTGCCTCTTCAGTCATTTCAGGACAACCGTTGTTTGCAACAGTACCTTTAACGTCTGGACATTTGTCATCTTTATCAAGTACACCGTCTCCATCTGTATCTGGCCAAGGACAACCATCATTTTCTTTAGGTCCAGCTTCGTTTGGACATTTGTCATCTTTATCAGCTATACCGTCTCCGTCAGCATCAGGACAACCTTGAAGCGATTTTAAACCAGCAACATCAGGACAAGCATCGTCAATATCACGAACACCGTCTCCGTCAGTATCAGGACATCCACCCATTTCAGCAGTACCTGCTTCTAGTGGACAATCATCTTCTGAATCTTGGATTCCGTCACCATCAGTATCAGGACATCCGTTGAATTCTTTTAAACCTGGAACATCTGGACAAGCATCATCTTTGTCATAAATTCCATCTCCGTCTGTATCTTTACCACCAAATTTGAAAGTAAGACCAGCGAAGTGTTGCAAATGAGATGGGAAATTAGCTCTGTCATCTTCAAATCCATGTTTGTAAGTAGATTGGAATGAAACACCAACATTTTCTGTAAACCAGAATGCTATTCCTAACCCTCCATTTACAGTACCTTGTGCTGCATCACCCAACCAAGTGTGACCTCCACCAACGTGGATAGATGGGTCAAACCATTTTGAGCCAATAAGCTCCATAAAGCTATATTTAATAACTCCGTCAACAGCGTAGTAATTCAAATCACCAGGATTTGTTACTTCGTAGTCCAAAGATGGAGATACACGCTCGTTTACGAATTTGTCAATTTTATTTACTGATCCAGTTACCCCAAAAGAGAAACCACTACCAATGTATCTAGATACGTTTAGGTAAGTTACAGATGGAAGAATATTCCAGTTGTCTTTTGCATTAAAATACTGAGAGAACTGATCTTCAATACTTGATGCCGCACTAAACCTAGTGTCGACAGCATTCGCTCCGAATGTTATTGCCCACTTATTGTTGTCGTCTTGAGCTTGAGAACTCAATCCAGCAAAAATGAATGCAGCAGCAACAAATTTGTTTAAATGTTTCATACTTGATTTTATTTTTTAGTTACAAAGTTATGCGACAAAAGTAATGTCTTAAATAATACCAACAAAGGCAAATGTTAAAAAATAACAT
>JBBSRP010000152.1:0-7509 GCA_038242935.1 Flavobacteriales bacterium | reverse complement strand
AGGGTATGAACATCAATTATAGATAGCAAATAAGCATTTTTACCAACATTTGGTACCCACACTATTTTAATATCCATCTCTGTTTCTGGTATTTAGCGCAATTCTAGGGGATTGTTTCTAAAAAAAAAATAATGATATAGATAAAATTTAGTAGAAATTTGTCTTTCCATTGTAAGTTTTAAAACCTCAATCAACTATATAAAAAATGCCTGCAATCAACGATTGCAGGCATTTAACAAATAAAAACAATTTTAAATTATTTAATCAATTCAAAACTTCTTTTTACAAATGCTGTAAGGTCTTCACCTTTCAATAAGTTTTGAGATAGTTTGGCAAGATCTAAAGCTTGTTTTACCAAGTGTTCTTGTTGTGTTTTATCTTCCATATTCAAAATTCCAGAAGCTAGTTCAGAGTTTGTATTAATCACTAGATTGTACATTTCTGGCATATTTCCCATTCCGAACATTCCGCCACCGCCACCGCTTTGACTCATTTCTTTCATTCTGCGCATAAATTCTGGTTGCGTGATAATAAATGGAGATGCGTTGCTGTCTAAAGCTTCAAGCTGAACGCTATAAGTAGTTTTTGGAACAATGTGCTCTACAACTTCTTTCAGTTTTGTTTGCTCATCTTCAGAAAGTTTTGAAATCGTATTGTCGTCTTTCTTGATTAAGTTTTCGATGTGATCTGAATCTACACGTACAAAAACAAGGTTCTCATTATCAGACTCTAACTTCTGCATTAAATGCGAAATAATTGGCGAATCTAATAGAAGTACTTTATATCCTTTGTCTTGTGCCGCAGCAATATAGCTGTGTTGTGCATCTTTATTTCCTGCATAAAGAAGTGTCAGCTTTCCGTCTTTGTCGGTCTGATTTTCTTTAAGATTCTCTTTCAATTCATCTAGTGTGAAGTATTCTCCATCAACCGTTGGATATAATGTAAACGCTCCAGCTTTCTCGTAGAATTTAGGCTCAGAAAGCATTCCGTATTCAAGAACGATTTTGATGTCATTCCATTTTTTCTCGAAATCCTCGCGATTTTCTGTAAAAAGAGTTTTCAATTTATCAGCTACTTTACGAGTAATGTAGTTTGAAATTTTCTTTACTGCGCCATCAGATTGAAGGTATGAACGAGAAACGTTAAGAGGAATGTCTGGAGAATCAATAACACCTTTTAGCATTGTCAAGAATTCAGGTACGATTCCTTCTACATTATCAGTTACATAAACTTGATTTTGGTAAAGTTGAATTTTATCTTTCTGAATTTGAAGATCAGATCCTAATTTAGGGAAGTATAAAATACCAGTTAAATTAAAAGGATAATCAACATTCAGGTGAATGTGGAATAATGGATCTTCAAACTGTGAAGGATATAGTTCTCTGTAAAAACTTTTGTAGTCCTCATCAGAAAGTTCTGTTGGTTGTTTTGTCCAAGCAGGATTTGGGTTGTTGATGATATTATCAACTTCTACAGTTTTAAACTCTTCGTCTTTATCTTCTGGCGAAACTTCTTCTCCTTTTTTCTGCTCAATTTTTTCTGTGCGTGTACCAAATTTAATTGGCACTGGCATAAATTTATTGTACTTATTAAGGAGTTCGCTAATTCTGTTTTCTTCAAGAAATTCTAAAGAATCTTCTGCTATATGCAAAATAATTTCAGATCCTCTAGATGTTTTGTCTGAAGGTTCCAAAGTAAACTCTGGACTACCGTCGCAAGTCCAGTGCGCAGCAGGCTCATCTTTGTAAGACTTAGTAATAATTTCTACTTTTTCGGCAACCATAAATGCAGAATAGAATCCCAAGCCAAAATGTCCGATTATACCTGAATCTTTAGCGGAGTCTTTATATTTGTCAAGAAATTCTTCGGCTCCAGAAAAGGCTACTTGATTGATGTATTTTTCAACTTCCTCAGCAGTCATACCTAAGCCTTGATCGATGATATGAAGTTTTTTTCCTTCTTTGTCGATTTTCACTTCGATGATAGGATTGCCATATTCAGTATTAGCTTCTCCAATGCTCGTAAGGTGCTTTAGCTTTAATGTTGCGTCAGTGGCATTTGAAACTAATTCTCTCAAAAAGATTTCGTGATCGCTATATAAAAATTTCTTGATAAGGGGAAATATGTTCTCAACAGAAACATTAATTTTTCCAGTTGTCATAATTGCTTAATTTTAAATGGTTCACCTGCTTTCTTTCAAATTAAAGACCATTCTCTAGGTTTCTGACAAAATGACGTGTTTAGTTAATTTTGTTTTAATTACAGTATAAATTTTAACATAATTCGAGCGGCATTTGTATATTTGTTTTTACTAATTTAAAAAAAACCAAATATGAAAAAATTAATTATGTTATGTGTGTTTACAGTTTTACTGTATTCATGCAAATCTCAATCTGTAACTAATACCAAAGTTGACAATAAGATTGAGCGCACTATGAAAGGAAATTGGACAATCACTTCTGTAGATTTTACAGGTGGTGATTATATATCTGTAAATTCTTTTGAGATTGCTGACTCAAAATGTTTCGAAGGAAGTACTTGGAAGTTTGTTTCAAATAACAATAAAGGTGAGATGATGCTTAATAATGTATCAGCTTCTTGTCCATCATTTAGTTCTCCAATTTCATGGTTTGTCAATAAAGAAGGACAGTTTGTATTGAAAATTCTTGATGCAGGCGTAAAAGCAAAGAAAGCTCGTGATGGATATGTATTAGATATGGGTGCTATGTCTGAAAATTCATTCCAACTAATTGATAGAGTACAGATAGGTGGAAAGTCTACTGAAGTAGTTTACAATTTTCAAAAACAATAATTTAAAAAGAATACCAGATAATAATTAAATAACTAAAAACAACTATTATGAGAAGAATATCAGTTTATTCACTTGCAATTATTTTCCTTTTTGGAATGGTATTGACAAGTTGTGAAGCAGTAAAAAATACAAATAAGACACAAAGAGGTGCGGCAGCTGGTGCAGCTGGTGGTGCAATATTAGGTGGAGTTTTGGGTAACAACGTAGGTAAAGGTGGAAAAGGTGCTCTAGGAGCAGTACTTGGAGGCGTTATCGGTGGTGTTGCTGGTGGAGTTATTGGGAATAAAATGGACAAGCAAGCTAGAGAAATTGACAATGCAGTTCCAGGAGCCGAAGTAGAAAGGCTTGGTGAAGGAATTAAATTGACTCTTAAAGAAAATGCTGTTCGTTTTGATACTAATAAATCTTCTTTAACGTCAACTGCAAAAGCTAATCTTGACAAATTAATTCCTGTGTTTAAAGAATATTCAGATACTGATATCGTAATTTACGGGTACACAGATAATACTGGTAAGGCAGATTATAATTTAAAACTTTCTGGTGAAAGAGCTGCTTCTGTAAGATCTTACTTAGTATCTAAAGGAATTGCTTCTTCAAGATTTACTACAGACGGAATGGGAATTGCAGATCCTATATCTTCAAATGATACCGAAGCAGGTAGAAGTGAAAACCGTCGAGTTGAATTTGCAATTACTGCAAATCAAAAAATGAAACAAGACGCTGAAAAAGAAGCAAACAATTAATACTGTTTCTCTTTTTAATATAACTAAAAGCTGTTCCTAATTGGAGCAGCTTTTTTTTTGTAGTGCCTGTTTTAAATTATTAAATTTATAGTAACTTGTACGTCGCTACTAATATAATTTGAGACAGAAATATGTATAATTCAAAAATAACGGGATTGGGATTCTATGTCCCAGACAATATAGTGACAAATGAAGATTTGTCTAAGGTAATGGATACCAATGACGCGTGGATTCAGGAGAGAACAGGAATCAAAGAGCGCAGATTTATAAAAAAAGGCGAAGACACAACAACAAGTATGGGTGTCAAGGCGGCAAAAATTGCAATGGAACGAGCTAAAGTTGATCCCGAAGACATTGATTTTGTCGTTTTTGCGACGTTAAGTCCTGACTACTATTTTCCTGGACCTGGAGTTTTAGTACAGAGAGATTTGGGATTAAGAACTGTAGGTGCATTGGATGTTCGCAATCAATGCTCAGGATTTATTTATGCAATATCTGTAGCAGATCAATATATAAAGACTGGAATGTATAAAAATATTTTGGTTATTGGATCGGAAGTGCATTCGTCAGGATTGGATATGACATCTCGTGGTCGTGGGGTTTCTGTTATTTTTGGAGATGGAGCAGGAGCCGCAGTATTGTCAAGAGAAGAAGACTTATCAAAAGGTATTCTGTCTACGCATCTGCATTCAGAAGGAGTGCATGCTGAGGAATTAGTTTTGAAAGCACCTGGAATGGGTGGTCGTTGGGTTTCTGACATTCTTGCAGAAAATGATCCAAACGATGAGTCGTATTTCCCTTATATGAACGGGCAGTTTGTGTTCAAGAATGCTGTAGTGCGTTTCTCCGAAGTGATTATGGAAGGATTAAACAAAAACAACTTAGATGTTTCTGATATTAATATGTTAATTCCGCATCAAGCAAATCTTAGGATTTCGCAGTTTATACAACAGAAATTTAAACTGAATGACGATCAAGTTTTCAATAATATTCAGAAATACGGAAACACTACAGCAGCCTCTATTCCAATTGCTCTTACCGAAGCTTGGGAAGAAGGAAGAATAAAATCTGGAGATACAGTAGTTTTGGCAGCTTTTGGAAGTGGATTCACTTGGGGTAGTGTTATTATTAAATGGTAGAAAACTTTAAGTTAAGAAAATAAAAAAATCCCGATAAAATTAATTATCGGGATTTTTTTTATGTCTAAAGGATATCACTAGAACATTCCGCCCTGACTTTCTTTTACGTTATTGTCACGACGTTTACGCTCAAGAGATTTGTTTTTTCCAGCTCCAAAGCGGTAGTTGAAACCTACATAAACCGTTCTGCTTTCCCACTTAAATTCTCCAGATTGTGGATAAGGATTATCTGACTCAAAAGCATACTTCATAGTGTCAAACATATCACTAAATCGTACACTGATTGAAGCCTTATTATCCAGAAATGAATAGCTCGCTCCCGAATCTACTTTGTACATTTCTTTGCTATTGAATTGGATTCCGTCAACTGCTCCTCTATAGAATCCGAATAATAGGAATCTTAAGTTTTTTGAAGCTTTGAAGTTACTGTTCAGTCTCGCATTAAAAGCGCTAACATCTACGTTTCTTTCTACAAATTCAAATTCAGAATTGTTGGTATTAAAAACCGAAACCAATCCTCTTTGCGAAATACTTGAAAAATCGATTGCTGGCTGAATATCCCACCATTTTGTGATTTTGTAATTTGCCGAAAGTTCAAATCCATAAGCAGTATTATCAGCAAAGTTATCGTAAGTCATAATCTGCATATCCACATTTTCTGGATCTGGATATATAATTCTATTAATCTCATCATTAATATCACGAACAAATACTCCTGCTGTAATCGTACCTTTTTTAAGAGTTCTAGTATAATTTACTTCTACCGAATTTGTAAACTGAGGATCTAATAAAGGATTTCCAATACTCGTCACTTTCGGTGAGCTAAATTCTCTAATGGGCTTAGTCTGATTAATCGACGGACGATCTACACGCCTGCTGTAACTCAATTGAAACTGATCTTTTTCAGATAGTGCATACGTCATCGATGCCGAAGGATACAAAGTAATATAATCATCTTTATGAGCAATTTCATTATTAAGAGTCGCTTCTACATCATACATTTCAACTCTAGCTCCAAGTTGGTAACTGATTTTTTTGAAACGCTGACCAAAAGTTGCATAAGCCGAATAAATATTCAGATCATACAAATAGTTTGCATCTGCAATTGATGCCGTTGTAGATCTATACTCATTATCCGTTCTTAAAACTCGAGCTTCTGCACCAAGTTCCAATTTTGTTTTGTCATTAATTGGTCGTTGGTAATCAAGATTTGCAGTAAAACTTTTATTGTCATCCTTTTTATCCTCGGTATATCCACTATTGTCAATCGCAGGGTTTGCATAAACAGTGTTGTAATAAGAGTCGCTATCTGCGGTAGATTTATTGTAATTAACCTCAAAATCTAAAACTTCTCCTTCTTTTTTTGTGAGATGTTTGAAAGCTAAATTGTAGCTCGCATCTTCTGTCTTTGCTTTGTAAATTGATGTTTGATTTAGATTTCGGATGGCATCTGGATAAGACAAATCGACATCAAAATTTCCGTCTCCTTTACCGAAGTTTTGATTTGTGTAAATGGAAATCGTATTCAAATCATTGATGTAATAATCCATTCCTACCTTTACAAGTTGCGATTTATTGTCATTTATAATATCAAATAACTGAACAGAATTCTCGTCCAATCTGTTTGTTCTACCTTCATTTAGTCTTTTTCCGAAGTTACTTCCCAGAGTAGAAAAGAAATTTACTTTTCCTGTTCTGTAGTTCATATTGATCGAATTACTAAATTTTGGTTCGTTAGCAATCGTAATTCCAGCATTTATCGAAGCATTAAATCCATTGTTGGAATTCTTGTGCAGGATGATGTTGATGATTCCTGACATTCCCTCAGGATTGTACTTTGCACTAGGATTCGTGATCAGCTCAATACTCTTTATTGAAGTCGATGGAATTTGTTTCAGCAGTTGAGATGCCTCAATTGTTGTAGGTCGACCGTCAACAAGAATCCGCACATTTTCGTTTCCACGCAGCGAAATTTTTCCGTCTTGATCCACGTTGACCGATGGAATATTAGACATAATTTCAGAAGCCGTTGCGCCAGCAGTTGTCAAATCGCGACCAACATTTATTACTTTTCTATCAATCTTTTGTTCGGTTGTAGAGTATTCAGCAACAACTGTCACGCCTTCCAATTGTACAGAATCATCTTCAAGTTTCAACGTGCCAAGCGACACAACTGACTTGGATCCATTGATAGTAAGCGGCACATTAATACTCTTAAATCCCATAAATTGCATCTCTATAGTATACGTTCCAAAAGGAATATTTTTAATATCGAAAACTCCTTTTTCGTCAGTGATTCCGCCAGTTACAATTTTGTCGGCAGCTTTTACAGTCACCGTCGCATAAGGTACAGGCAGATTTTGTTTCTTGTCAAATACTTTTCCATTTACAGATCCCGTCTGAGCCGAAGCGGAGAAGATGAGACCAAGCAAAAATAGTAGTGCTAATTTGAATTTCATAGTTTTTAAGATTAATGATTTGCTGCATTTTTCGGTAATCCGACTGCAATTGAGTAAGTAGACAATCAAACGATGTTTTTGTTACAGTATTTTCTATTTATTTTTTAAAATGATTTTCTAAGTTGACGTTTTTTGCGTGAGGGATGGTCGTGAAAATCCTTTGTCGTGGCTTTGCGGAGCAAAAGCTACGACAAAGATTGGGAACAGACAGCCCGGCCCAGAGGGACACGCCCAAATAAAAATTATCGTTGTTATTCTACTATTTATTATTTGAAGCCAATCGCGCTATGCACTACAATTCCTCGTTGCAGGACTTTTTTTCCAATGCCATAATAGGAGTTTCCTTCGGTCACTCT
>JBBSRP010000151.1:0-7536 GCA_038242935.1 Flavobacteriales bacterium | reverse complement strand
GCACTTTAGTTAGAACAATTAAAATAGACAAACTACTTTAAAAATCGTTTAAGAGCCATTCTTAACACTTATAAACACTTGTCTGCTACTTAATATGCTCTCGCGTCTTTTCCTTCGTAGAAGTTCATGAATGCACGACCCACTACTCTATTTCCTCCTGGAGTAGGATAATCTCCTGTAAAATACCAATCTCCAAGATTTTTTGGACAAGCAATATGAAGATTATCAACTGTTTGAAATATAATCTTTACTTCTGCATTTACTTCAGGTGAACTCAACATCTCAGCGATCTTATCGGAAACCTCTTGATCTGTCAATGGCTTATAAATTTCAGTTACATAATTGATAACTTCAACATCAGGTAAGTTCTCTTGTGCCTTACACTTCGCATAAACTTCATCTACTATATGGTATAAATTCCTGTCTTTGAGCAACTCTAAGGCTGCTTTAAATGCTACAAGACCTTCAAGTTTTGCCATGTCAATTCCGTAGCAGTCAGGGTAACGAATCTGAGGAGCGGAAGAAACCACAACAATACGTTTTGGTTTAAGCCTATCCATCATTTTGATAATACTCATCTTCAAGGTTGTCCCTCTTACGATACTATCATCAATAATCACCAAGTTGTCTGTTGGTTTGATTACACCATAAGTGATATCGTAAACGTGAGCAACGAGATCATCTCTACTTTTATCTTCGGTGATAAAGGTTCTAAGTTTTGCATCTTTAATCGCAATTTTCTCCGTTCTAATTTTTACTGATAAAAGCTCTTGCAAACTTTCTGTAGTTAGCTTACGACGGTTTTCTAATATATACTTATTCTTACGCTGATTTAAGAAATCTTGCGCAGCCTCGACCATTCCGTAAAACGACGTTTCCGCAGTATTTGGAATATAAGAAAACACAGTATTGTCTGTATCATTATCAATAGCGTCAAGTACCGCTGGAAGAATTAGTCTTCCAAGCATTTTTCTTTCTCTGTAAATTTCAGCATCACTACCACGAGAAAAATAAATTCGCTCAAAAGAACACGCTTTTTTGACGGTTGGAGTAATAATTTCCTGCTCAGAAACATCACCGTTCTTCTTTACGATAATTGCATTTCCAGGTTTTAGCTCTTCGATTTGTTCGAAATCTAAATTAAAGACTGTTTGAATAACCGATCTTTCTGAAGCCACGACTACAATCTCATCATCTTTATAAAAGTAAGCTGGTCTAATTCCCGCAGGATCACGGAAAACAAATGCATCGCCGTGACCAAACATTCCAGCCATTGCATATCCCCCATCCCAACCTTTTGAAGCTCTCTTCAGAATTTTGGCTACATCAAGTTTTTCAGCAATTACTGGCGAAGCTTCTCTCTTAGACAATCCATTAACCTTACATTCTTGATACAAATCGGTAACTTCTTCATCAAGAAAATGTCCAATCTTTTCCATAATTGTTACCGTGTCGACCATCTCTTTGGGATGTTGTCCTAGTTCAATTAAACTACTAAAGAGTTCAGCGACATTGGTCATATTAAAGTTACCAGCAACAATTAGATTTCTGTGCATCCAATTATTCTGACGAAGAAAAGGGTGAACACTCTCTACATTATTCTTCCCAAATGTTCCGTACCGTACGTGACCTAGATAAACTTCTGCTACATAAGGAATATTCTTTTTCTGAAGTGCTACGTCATCAGCATATTCGGGGTGTGCTTGCATCTCTCCATTAACACGCTCATTGATCTGTTTAAAAATATCTTGTATTGCTTGCCCATCGTTTGAACGAATTCTACTGATATAACGTTCTCCTGGCTCAACGTCGAGTTTAATACTCGCTAATCCTGCTCCATCCTGACCACGGTTATGTTGCTTCTCCATTAAAAGATACATTTTCTGTATCCCGTAAAAAGCAGTTCCGTACTTCTCTTTATAATACTCTAATGGTTTTAATAATCTAAGAAAAGCTATTCCACATTCATGTTTTATTGCGTCGCTCATGAGGGTAATGTTGTATTAATTTGTATTATTTTCTTAGGAACAAAAAAGCCCCGTTTCCGAGGCTGTAGGTCATACCTATAATTTATGATTGCAGTGCGATATCAAATTGAGTTAACGCTCGAAATTGTTGCAGCCTGCTATTTACTTCTTCTTTTGTAAGCTCTTGCATTCGTTCTGTACCGAACTTCTCTACGCAAAAAGACGCCATATTTGACCCAAAGATTACAGCGTTCTTTAAATTTCCAAACGACAAATTTTTACTCTGTGCTATAAATCCTGCGAAACCTCCCGCAAAAGTGTCACCTGCTCCTGTAGGATCAAAAACTTCTTCTAACGGCAATGCTGGCGCGAAAAACACTTCTTTATCATGGAATAATAAAGCACCGTGTTCACCTTTTTTAATAACAACATACTTTGGTCCCATCTTTTGAATAATTGCAGCTGCTTTTACCAATGAATATTCACCAGACAGTTGACGCGCTTCCTCATCATTGATAGTAAGTACATCAATTCTCTTGATTACTTCCTTCAATTCTGGCAATGCGCAGTCCATCCAAAAGTTCATAGTATCAAGTACTACTAATTTAGGCTTCTCTGTCATTTGATCCAATACGCTACTTTGCACAAGTGGGTGTAGATTTCCTAACATCACAACTTCGGCTTTTTTAAAGTCTTCAGGAACTCTTGGCTGAAAATCTGCCAGTGTATTAAGTTGGGTATCTAATGTATCACGAGAATTTAAATCATTATGGTAACGTCCACTCCAGAAAAATGTTTTCCCACCTTGAACAACTTCCAATCCTGAAAGATCAATATTTTTGCTTTTCAAGACATTTATATATTCTTCCGGAAAGTCATCTCCAACAACAGAAACTATAGCTGATTCTACATCAAAAAAAGATGCAGAAAGTCCTATATAAGTGGCAGCACCACCAAGGATTTTGTCAGTCTTACCAAAAGGAGTTTCTATAGCGTCAAATGCAACAGTTCCAACAATGAGTAATTTGTTCATTTTCTCGTTTTAAATTAAGGGGCAAAGATACTTTATAAGTTGTAATAGTACAAAGCATTACTAACTCAATATTATCATAAAAGTTTCTTTTCTTCATTTTCATAGAATGCATCTGCTACCAAATTTTTCTGCGTAGCAGCGAAAACAGCAAGTTCATCACAGCGCTCATTCTGTGAATTATTGTTATGACCTTTTATCCATTTAAAATCAACCTTGTGAAGCCTATATATATTCAAGAAACGTTTCCACAAATCTGGGTTTTTTTTCCCTGCGAAATTTTTTTTCTCCCATCCAAAAACCCATTTCTTCACAACAGAATCTACAACATATTTAGAATCAGATAGCACTAAAACTTTAGTTCCTTCGTTTTTTAATTTCTCCAACCCCACTATAACAGCTAATAATTCCATTCTGTTATTGGTGGTAAATCTAAATCCCTCGTAAAATTCTTTTTTGTAAGGTTTTCCTACCCATTCCATTAAAACTCCATAACCACCAGGACCAGGATTACCTTTGGCTGCCCCATCAGTATAAATATGTACGTCGTGCAAAATTTTGATTTTTTAATTGAGAATTTCTTCTATTACTTTTGCAAAATGAGTGTGTTCTAATTGCAACACTTTTGCAGCTACTTCTTCGGCGGTTTCATTTCCACTTAGAACTATGCTATCTTGAAAGATAGTTGCTCCTTCATCATAAAACTCATCAATATAATGAATAGTAATCCCAGTTTCGGTAGCGCGATCTTCCACAACAGCACGGTGCACATTAAGTCCGTACATTCCTTTACCTCCGTAGGAAGGTAGTAAGGCAGGGTGGATGTTAACGATCTTACCAGGAAAGCGTTCAATTATATTTTTTGGAAATATCCACAGAAAGCCAGCGAGAACTATTAAATCAGGCTGAATTTCTTGAAGGTACTTCAAAACTACTCCACTATTTAGGTCTTCGCGAGAAAAAACAAGAGTTGGCACTTTATAGCTTTTTGCTATTGAAAGCACTCCAGCTTCACTTTTATTTGATAATACAGCGGCAACTCTAATTATAGGATGCGCCTGAAAGTGCAGCAAGATTTTCTCAGCATTAGACCCAGAGCCTGAAGCAAAAATTACAATGTTTTTCATTTAGATGTAAAGTTTAACTTGCAAAAAAAAACAATATTTATCACAATTAATTATTTTCTGAGAGTTTGTGAAAATAATTTTTTAATTTAGTCGACACATTTGTTAACGAAAGGTCGTTAATCAAATAAAGTTTTTTATTTTTGCCAACAAATTAAATTTTAAAATTAAAGATTATGTCAGACATTGCATCAAGAGTTAAAGCGATTATCGTAGATAAATTAGGCGTTGACGAAAACGAAGTTGTAACAGAAGCGAGCTTCACTAATGATTTGGGAGCTGACTCTTTGGACACAGTTGAACTTATCATGGAATTTGAAAAAGAATTTGACATCCAAATTCCAGACGACCAAGCTGAAAACATTGCTACTGTAGGTCAAGCGATTTCTTATATAGAAGAAGCTAAAAAATAATAATAATTACACCTGCGACATTCGTGCTGCAGGTGTTTTATTATTTTTTTGAAAAAGTTATTGACTCTTATTTTAGGGCAACAATATATATAAAGTGACTCCCATCATTCTTTTTGTCGATTCATGCATAAAGATTGTATGGGTTTTATTACTTTACAACAGAAAATAAACAAGGTACTCATGGAATTAAAGCGAGTTGTTGTAACGGGTTTAGGTGCTCTAACTCCAATTGGAAATTCAGTTCAAGAATATTGGAATGCATTGATCAATGGAGAAAGTGGTGCAGCTCCAATTACATACTACGATACCGAAAAGCATAAAACAAAATTTGCTTGTGAGGTAAAAAACTTCAATATCGAAGACTATATGGATCGCAAAGAATCCCGTAGGCTAGATAAGTTTGCACAATACGCGGTAGCGGCGAGCGACGAGGCTATCAAAGATGCTGGAATTACTAGCGACAATGTTGATAAATATCGCGTCGGTGTTATTTGGGGTGCGGGAATTGGAGGTCTTCAGACTTTTCAGGATGAAGTGATGTATTACGCCAAAGGTGATGGTACTCCCAAATTCAATCCGTTCTTTATTCCTAAAATGATTGCAGATATTGCTCCGGCCCATATCTCAATGCGTAATGGCTATATGGGACCTAATTACACAACAGTTTCAGCATGCGCATCATCTGCAAATGCATTAATTGATGCTTACAATTACATCAGATTAGGGATGTGTGATGTTATTGTTTCTGGCGGTTCAGAAGCGGCAGTGACGATTTCTGGAATGGGCGGATTTAATTCTATGCATGCACTTTCTACTCGTAATGATTCTCCAAAAACAGCTTCGCGTCCTTTTGATGCGACTAGAGATGGATTTGTTCTAGGAGAAGGAGCGGGAGCATTGATACTTGAAGAATACGAACACGCAAAAGCACGCGGCGCAAAAATTTATTGCGAAGTAGGCGGAGGCGGAATGTCGTCTGACGCATATCATCTTACTGCCCCACATCCAGAAGGAATTGGAGTAATTGCGGTAATGAAAAACACTTTGAAGGATGCAGGAATGACTCCAGATCAAGTAGATCATATCAATACACACGGTACTTCTACTCCACTTGGTGATGTTGCAGAGCTAAAAGCTATTACTGCTGTATTTGGCGAACATGCCAAAGACATCAATATTAACTCGACTAAGTCTATGACAGGTCACCTACTTGGTGCTGCAGGCGCTATTGAAGCAATCGCTTCTATCCTTGCAATCAAAAACGGAATTGTTCCTCCAACTATTAATCACGAAGTTGTTGATCCAAATATTGATCCGTCTCTAAATTTGACACTCAACAAAGCACAACATCGTGAAGTGAATGTTGCAATGAGCAATACTTTTGGTTTTGGTGGTCATAACGCATGCGTATTATTTAAGAAACTTATCGACTAACGATTGAATGAGAATACTTAAAAACATATTTAAAAAATCCCGTTCTCAAGAAGACGGGATTTTTTTTACTGCTATCAGCAATATAATTGGTTTCGAACCAAAAAACTTGGCATTTTACAAAGCTGCTTTCACACATAGATCTGCAAGTGGAATAGATGCAAACGGAAATGCAGTAAACTACGAACGTCTCGAGTTTTTAGGAGATGCAATGCTCAGTGCAATAATTGCAGCACATCTTTATGATAAAGCACCTAATGGCGACGAAGGCTATCTTACTAAGATGCGGTCTAAAATTGTCAGCCGTGAACATCTCAACACCTTAGGCAAAGACCTTCACCTCAAAGATTTAGTACAAAGCAAGGTTGCCTTAAATCAATTTGGTGACAATATTTACGGAAATATATTCGAAGCAGTAGTGGGTGCCATCTATTTAGATCTTGGTTATACCTATTGTGAAAAATTTATTCAGAGCCGCGTTATTTCTCCTTACGCAGATATTAGTAAACTTGAAGGAAAAATTACCTCTTACAAAAGCTTGGTTATCGAGTGGTGTCAAAAAGAAAAGAAAGCTTTTTTCTATGATGTATTTGAAGATAACGGCATTAATGGCGAGAGACTTTATGGCGTAAAACTAAGTATAGATAATAAAGTGATAGCAAAAGCCAGAGCTTCTTCTAAGAAAAAAGCAGAAGAAAAAGCCTCACAAAGAGCATATTTTGCTTTACAAGAAAAAATCACAAAAAGCAATTAATTTAGCGGAAGCGAAAACTATATTTTCAACATTAAGATTACGTTAAGTGATTTAACACTTTTGATTTATTACCTACAAAAATCTTACCTTTGCATTTAATTTTGAATCAAATGGTTGTTCATAAATTAAATCTAGATCTTTTTGACGATGCTCCATATAGCTTAATTGCACTGCATACATCACTCGAAGATTACCATCTTGCTTACTTAATCAATGAAAAATTGTCCATTTTATTAAGCAAAAGTATAGAAGACATCCATCTTACATCTCCCAATGGAGACAGTTTCTTTTCTAGATTCTCTTACGAAAATTTAGAATATGATTCAATATGGGATTTAATTCAAAACAAAACTATTATCGACTTGGGCACAGTTAGTGATAGTTTAAGGTCAACCTCAGACTTATTTGAAGTATCTACCTCTTCATATCTCCTAAGTGAATTCAAAAAAGTAGATTACTTTCTTAGAGTCCAAAACTTCGAAGATCATGTGGGTACTATCATTAGTACTCTCAATAATATACCACGAATAGAATCGATTTACCTGATAAATGAACATCAGATTAAATCTAAAAATAATTTAATTTTTTAAATAATGCCAACAAACAAAAAAACAAAAATTGTCGCAACATTAGGACCTGCATGTAGTAGCATCGAGGTCATTAAGGATATGATTGACGCGGGAGTAAATGTTTTCCGAGTTAACTTTTCGCATGCAGACTATGACGATGTTCTAGAAAAAGTACAAATAATAAGAGAGCTAAACGAAAAATACGGCTACACCACTGCAATACTTGCTGACCTCCAAGGTCCAAAACT
>JBBSRP010000150.1:0-7619 GCA_038242935.1 Flavobacteriales bacterium | reverse complement strand
CTCATAACGACCATATCCACTTTCATTGAGAGGATATTATTGACAGTATCTATGAGTGTTTCACCCTTCTTTACTGATGACTGAGCTGCAGAAAAACTGATAACATCTGCTGAAAGACGCTTCTGTGCCAGTTCAAAAGATAGCTTTGTACGAGTACTATTTTCAAAAAATATATTGGCAATCGTAATATCTCTTAATGAAGGCACTTTTTTAATTGGTCTGTTGATGACTTCTTTAAAATGATCAGCAGTTTCAAAAATAAGATTAATATCTTCTTTAGTAATATATTTAATTCCTAATAAATGATTTACTGTTAATTCGCTCATTTTTAATTATTCTTATTGTTTATTAACAAAACACTGTCTTCTTCCTCTTCTGTTTCTGCCCAACTTACTTTTACTTTTTCATCATTAAAGGCATCTACTTGACGGCCACGATAATCGGGCTGAATTGGTAAATGTCTGCTAAAACGTCTGTCTATGAAGACTAATAATTCAATTTCTGACGGTCTGCCAAAAGACTGAATAGCTGTCAAAGCAGATCGAATGCTACGACCCGTGTACAAAACGTCGTCTATAAAGACTACTTTTTTGTTTTCTAGTTCGAAGTTAAGCTGCGTGATATTTGCTTCAAGAGGTTTGTCTGTTCGCCTAAAGTCGTCACGAAAGAATGTAATGTCCAGATAACCAAGCTGAATCTCTGGTATACCGTAGTCTTCTTCGAGAATTACTTTTAGTCGATTGGCGAGAAAAGTTCCGCGAGGTTGTATTCCTATTAATATCGTTTGGCTGAAATCTAAATGATTTTCAATTAATTCGCATGCCAGACGATGCAGGATAATATTGATTGCTTTGGAATTAAGCAGCACTTTGTGAGTCATAATAAATGCTTGTTGAGTTGGTAAAAGTAGGAATTTTTAAATCGTCTTTAAAGTTTGAACAAAAGAATGTATGACTTTGGTGTAAAAATCTTCCTATTTAAAATTATATAATTAATCTCAAAAATGATGTAAAGCGATTCATGTTAAATTTATGCAATTTTACAACAGACAAAAAAAGCTAAATAACCAAACAACCAATTCTAAGACCAAAACAACTTTACGAACACTAAAAACTATTATTATGAAAACATACATAAACAGAGCGCTACTTCTAATGGTAGTATTATTTACAGTAACAAGTTGCGAAGCAATTGGAGACATTTTTCAAGCCGGTATGGGCGTCGGGATTTTCATTGTAATTGCCGTAGTAGTTTTAATAATCTGGCTTATCAGCAAGTTTAGTAGAAAATAAAAAGATTCAAAAAAAGAAAAAGATTAAACCAAATCAACCAAAATTATTTTGCCAACTAAAAATCGATTCTAACCAAATCACCAACCGATTCTAACCAAATCAACTAACTAACTCTTTAATTAATCTAAACCCGATTAATTAAAAAAGAAAAACCACATTGCGAAATGTGGTTTTTTGATTTTAGTTTATCTTGTACATTTTAATACGTAACTCCTGAACTTTTTCGTCGTCAAGGTATTCGTCAAATGTCATATAGCGGTCAATTACGCCATTTGGCGTAAGCTCCACAACTCTATTACCAACAGTTTGTGCAAACTCGTGGTCATGAGTAGTGAAAATTACCGAACCTTTAAAGTTCTTTAATGAGTTATTGAATGCTGTAATCGATTCAAGATCCAAGTGATTTGTTGGCTCATCAAGCATCAAAACGTTTGCGCGCTCCATCATCATTCGAGAAAGCATACAACGTACTTTTTCTCCTCCAGATAAAACTCTACTTGTTTTAAGCGCTTCCTCACCAGAGAAAATCATTTTTCCTAAGAAACCTCTAATGAAAACTTCATCGCGTTCTTCTTCGGTTTTTGCATATTGTCTTAACCAATCTACAAGAGAAAGATCATTTTCAAAATACTCATGATTGTCTGCCGGAAGATATGCTTGATTGGTAGTAATTCCCCAATCTACGGTGCCACTATCTGCGTCTTGGTAATTGTTTAGAATTTGATAAAAAGCAGTCGTAGCACGAGAATCTTTACTGAAAAGTACAATTTTATCGCCTTTTGCCATGTTCAAATCCACGTCTTTAAAGAGAATATCGCCATCTGTCGAAGCAGATAGTTTCTGTACATTAAGGATCTGATCTCCTGCTTCGCGCTCTTGATCAAAAATTATTGCCGGATATCTTCTGCTCGACGGTTTAATATCAGAAATATTCAATTTACTGATCATTTTCTTTCTCGAAGTAGCCTGCTTAGATTTTGCTACGTTGGCAGAAAATCGACGGATAAATTCTTCAAGTTCTTGTTTCTTCTCTTCAGCTTTCTTATTCTGCTGAGCTCTTTGTTTTGCAGCAAGCTGACTAGACTCATACCAGAAAGTATAGTTTCCTGAATAGTGATTTATTTTACTAAAGTCAATATCAGAAATATGAGTACAAACAGCATCTAAAAAGTGTCTATCGTGCGAAACCACGATCACGGTATTGTCATAATTTGCTAAGAAATTCTCTAACCAAGCGATTGTTTCAAAATCCAAGTCGTTGGTAGGCTCATCCATAATAAGGACGTCAGGATTGCCAAATAAAGCTTGTGCAAGAAGAACTCTCACCTTAAGTTTAGAATCAAGATCGCCCATATTCACATAGTGAAATTCCTCTGAGATACCAAGGTTAGAGAGCATCGAAGCAGCATCTGAATCTGCATTCCATCCGTTCATAGCTTCAAAAATTACTTGAAGTTCACCGACTCTTTCTCCATCTTTATCATTAAAGTCTTCCTTTAAGTAGATGTCATCCATTTCCTTTTTTACAGAAAATAGTTCTTTGTTTCCCATCATAACAGTTTCTAGAACTGTATGATCGTCAAACATATTGTGGTTCTGATTTAATACAGACATTCTTTTTCCTGGCTCCAAGTGGACTTGTCCAGAAGTAGGATCCATATCTCCAGAAAGTATTTTAAGAAAAGTTGATTTTCCCGCACCATTTGCACCAATAACCCCGTAAATGTTTCCGTGAACAAATGAAGTGTTCACTTCGTCAAAAAGGATTCTTTTGCCAAATTGTACCGATAAATTATTAACTGATAGCATAGAAAGTATTTTTGTTGAAAATTGGCACAAAAGTACGTATTTTTTACGACTTTTTAGTTGTTGGAACTTCCTAAACATTTGCCAAGAACTAATTTAACGATGCCTTAACAGCAAAATGTGTCTAGTACAAATACATTTGCGGTAATGACATTTTTCCCATACATGCAAAGCCCCAAAACTTTACTTACTATATTTGCCATTCTATCTTTAATTTCACTGTCTTCATGCAGTGAAAAATATGGCAAAAATAATTATACCGCGTATTTTGGAGGAGAGGTTCAGAACCCACAAAACCCTTACGTTTTACTATATAAGGACACCAAAATCATTGATACTTTAAAACTAAACGAGAAGAATCGATTTTTCAAAAAGTTTGATTCTTTGGCTCCAGGACTTTACAGTTTTGTACATGAGCCTGAATATCAATATGTTTATTTTGAAAAAAATGATAGTATCCTTGTGTCAATTAATTCACACGATTTTGACGAATCGATCGTATTTAGTGGCCGTGGTGAACAAAAGAATAATTTTTTGATGGAAATGTACCTTCGCAATCAGCGCGATTGGGACAATTTGCTGAATGTTATGGATTACAGTTTAACTCAGTTTGAAAAGGTGATCGATGAAGTTCACGAAAAAAACATTAAATATTACCAAGATAAAAAAGCATACATAAAATGGAGTAACAACTTTGACGTTGTTGCAATAGCGGCTTTGGATTTACCATATTATTCAAAAAAGGAAGTGTATCCAATAGTACATCAAATACGAACTGGGAAGGACGTTGTTGAGCAACTGCCAAAAAATTATTATGATTACCGCAAAAATATCGACTACAATAATGTGCTGCTTTCGGCATATTCGCCATTTGTAAAGTACCTTTCTTATATGCTCAATAATATGGCTGTGATTAATTATCACAATCATTTTTCGGATGCAGATTTGTCATTAAAGACTAATATCAACAAAATAAAAATTGCTGATACTTTGATAGACAACGAAAAAGTAAAAAATACAATCCTCAATAATATTGCATTTACTTATCTTCTAGAAGATCAGAATATGGCAAAAAACCAGAAGTTTATGGAGGTTTATCATCGTTATAGCACCGATACAAGTCAGCGAAATGAAATAACCAAAATAGGTTCAGCAATTCAATTACTGAAAAACAATAAGAGTTTACCAGATGTCCAATTGCGCACTCCAGACGGCAATATTATCTCTTCTAATACTTTTCCAAAGGGAAAAACTGTTATCTTCTTTTGGACTGACAATGCGCAAAATCATATGGTTCAGGCGCACAAAAAAGCTTTAAATCTTAAAAAGAAATATCCTGATTATAACTTTATCGGAGTAAATCTCGACAGGAATGCCGAAAAATGGGAGGAGCTTTTAGAGAAGTATAAATTTAAGGATGTAACGGAGGTTCAATGTGTCAACTTCAACGATCTCAAATACAAGTGGGCAATTAACAAAATCCACCGAACCATCATCCTTGACGAAAAAGGCAATATCAAAAATGCCTTTACAAATCTCTTCAACAATGATATCGAAGAGTTTTTAAAATAATATTTCTCTTATTTAATTTCCCCAATTATAATTTTTAAAAGGCTTTCGCCAAAAGACTTCAACTCAAATCAGCTAAACGTAAAGCGAGGCAGACTATAGTTTCTTAGACATTTGGCACGAAGGCGATTTTGTCTTCGGTTGAAGGTTAAGTGGTTTTAAGATATATTAATTCTTTTCAAAAATTCTCAAATAGTAAATTTATTAGCATTAACTTTTAATATCTTCTCCATTTATTTAATTTACACTAAACTTTTAGTTAACGGGGCTTTCTTTAATAGCTCCAGAGTTTTAAGAGTGTTTTTATTAAATACAAATACTATATTTAGATCTAAATTTAAACATATTGACAAAGCACGGTAAAACAATCAAAATTTTTTTAATAGACGGAGATCCTAATGGTAGAATGAGTTGCGAATTGTCTAATTGGACAGGAAAAGCTTATAAAATACCGCGTATAAAAGTTAAAGATTGTACTGACCGCGCTGACCTCTCCTCAACCGGCGTTTATTTACTTTTTGGAAAAAATGATGATGGTAAGGATCAAGTTTATATTGGCGAAGCAGAATCAGTTTTTAAGCGGCTAAGTCAGCATTTGTCACAAAAGATTTTTGGAATGAAGTAATTGTCTTTATTAGTAAGGACGAGAATTTAAATAAAGCTCACATAAAATATATTGAGAACCGTTTGCACGATATTGCAATCTCATCAAATCGGTATAAAATCGATAATGCAAATATTCCTACTCTTTCATCCATCAGCAAGTCAGATCGAGCAGAAATGGAGGAGTATATTGAAAATATGAGAATGTTGGTAAATACGCTTGGACACAAAGTATTTGATGATAAGAGAGAAGTTACTAATAACAAAAAGCATCAAATATTCTTTATCAAAGCTACGAGGGGTGCAGACGCTTCCGGAGAACCGACTTCAGATGGTTTTTTGGTATTAAAAGGGTCAATTGCTTCTGATTCAGTTACTGCATCAATGGCCCCTTCTATGGTCAAATTAAGACAACATTTGATAGATTCAAGTATTATCCGAGACAATGATGGAAAATATACTTTTGTAGAGGACTATATATTTACAAGTCCATCGCTGGCTGCGGCGACAGTTATGGGTAGAAATGCTAATGGATTAGAAGAGTGGAAGTTAAGTACAGGATTAAGTTTAAAAAGATTTGAAGCTAGTGCAACTAGTAAGGACAAATAACTTTATAGCAATGTCATCAAAGAAAAACGAAATTATTAGAGAAATTTTGAATCCACTTTCTGAGGAAGAATTGAGAGAGGTTTTGGAGATTGTAATTAAGTTTAAAGCTGAAAACGAGAAAGCAGAATCTTTAGCAAATTTAAAAATTATCATTGAAGAAGATGCTGATATGCTTGATAGGATTGCTGATTGATCTCAAGTATATTATATTTTCTAATAGATAATAATTTTTATACGTACAAGGTTTTGAAAACCTTGAAGGACATACAAAGAAAATTACTTACTAAAAATCACGAAAAAACCAGTCAACGACTGGTTTTCTTTATATCTACAAGTGTAATTTTCTTATTTATTTCCTTTCTCGTAATCTGCTACAAACTGAGCAATTCCTAAATCTGTAAGAGGATGTTTTACAAGTCCCAAAATTGCCGAAAGTGGGCCTGTCATTACATCTGCTCCAATTTTGGCACAGTTTACAATATGCATTGTATTACGTATAGATGCAGCTAGGATTTCTGTCTCATAACCGTAATTGTCGTAGATATCACGGATTTCTTCAATTAGCATCAATCCATCAGTGCTGATATCATCCAATCGACCTATAAAGGGCGAGACATAAGTTGCTCCCGCTTTTGCTGCTAATAGCGCTTGTCCTGCTGTAAAAACTAAGGTCATATTCGTTTTAAATTCTCGATCGGTAAGATATTTACAAGCTTTAATTCCTTCAATTGTCATTGGAAGTTTAATCACGATTTGATCACTCAAATCGGCCAGCTCCTCGCCTTCTCTAATCATTCCATCAAAGTCAAGAGCATTAACTTCTGCACTTACATCACCTTCCACAAGATTGCAAATTGCAACATAATGTTTTAGAATATTGTTTTTGCCTGAAATTCCTTCTTTTGCCATCAGCGAAGGATTTGTGGTAACGCCATCAAGAATTCCTAATTCTTGTGCTTCCTTGATTTGAGCGAGATTGGCTGTGTCTATAAAAAATTTCATAAGTTGTTTTTGAGTTTACGGTTGACAGTTTACGGTTAACGGGTGATAGCTGATAGCTTTAAGCAAGTTAATGAATTAAATGTGTTGTAGAATAATATGTTTTAGAAAAATGATGCTCAATTTATAAACTCGTTAATTTCAAATTTGTGTTAGCAAACTAATTTTTTCCAATTATCTAAATTAATAAAATTCCAATGTTAACGAGTACGAAAGCTGATAGCTGACCGCTACCGCAGCTTATAGTGCTTCATCAACATTTTCTCATACATCTTGTCTGGCAAAATTCTCTTGAGGACAATTGAGAATTTCTGCATTGTAGAACCCACTTTGTAGTGGATTTTTGGATTTCTGGTATCGATGATTTTGGCAATTATTTTTGCCATATCCATCGGGTCGCCGCCGCTGTTTACGTGGCTGTCCATTGTGTCGAGATTTTCTTGGTAAAGTTTTTCGTAAGGCGATCCTGCAATAACGGGCGAATGATATCTTCCTGCCGCGATATTTGTCGCGAAATCTCCAGGAGCTACGTTACAGGCTGTGATTCCGAAGGGTTTTAGCTCCATTCGCAGTGATTCGGTTATTAACTCTAACGCACCTTTAGAAGCTGAGTAAACGCTTCTATACGGAAGTCCCATATATCCAGCGATCGAAGTGATATTGATGATAAGACCTGATTTCTGATTTCGCATTGTTGGCAAAACAGCTTTTATAACTTCGATTGGGCCAAAAAGATTAATG
>JBBSRP010000149.1:0-7631 GCA_038242935.1 Flavobacteriales bacterium | reverse complement strand
GAAGCTGTAAGTGGCGCTTCAAATCCTGGGAAAGCCTTTGCCAACATTTCTGTTTGAACCGATCCCAATGCCAAAACATTAAAAGCAATTCCCTGTTCGCGGTATTCTTCAGCAAGTAATTCAGATAGTGTGATTAGCGCACCTTTGCTTGAGCTATAAGCCGAAAGACCAGCAAACTTAACGCTTCCTTGAATTCCACCCATACTGCTAATACTTACCACGTGGCTTCCTTTTACCAGAAATGGCAAAACCACTTTGGTAAGAGCCACCACTCCAAAAACATTCACTTTATAGATATCTTCAAATTCCTGAACGCTAGTTTCAGCAAATGGTTTTAAGATTAAAGCTCCCGCATTGTGAATCACAGCATCTACTTGTTTCCACGCTGTCGACACAAAGTCAGAAACCTGTTTCAAGTCAGATTCTTGAGTGATGTCCACAGAAAGACAAGTTATATTTCTGGCATTGATCAGGTCTTGCGGGATATTTCTAGATATTGCCAGTACTTGATGTCCAGCCGCCGCAAGTTGCATTGCTACTTCGTGACCAATTCCTCTACCTGCACCGGTAATAATAATATTTTTCATAGGTGTTTTTTAGAAATACAAATATAGAGAAAGCGGTGGAGATGAGGAAATTTGAGGGATTGGGAATTTGGGGGCATATAATTTTGGAGAGAAGTGTACTGCTTTTTTTAAATGTATTGACATTTACGCAAATTTTGAACTTTTAATTGACAAGTATGGACAGACGCATAAAAATTACTCTTTATCTTTGTAGGAGATTATTTGAGTTGAATAAGCAAAAAAAAAGTAATATTTACAATTTTAATCTCTTTTTACTTTGCGCAAGTGCTGAAAAGAATTAACTAATATTTATGTCAATTCTTAAAACATACCATTTGCGTTATCTATTACAGCAGCAACTTAACATTTATTTTTTTTTAAAAGATTATTGAACAATTATCCGCCAGAGAAGCAATTATAAAATTAATGATAACAAATACCGCCTTCATACATTATATAGCAGATAAAATATATAGTTTAGATAAAATTTGCAGACAAAATTTAAATGCAAAATTTATAGTTTCCGAACGCGACTATGTTTCAAACTTATTGACATTTATGAAGTATCCCTTTGGGCCATTTTCTTCGTACTCATTTGCGCATTCACAAACAATGCCCGCAAATTTAGAACAGAAATATGGCGTAGATGGTATAATAATTTTTAAAAGTGGGGATATATATAAAATTGGTGTCTTTGAAGCAAAGATGATTAAATATGAGTGGGATACTATGGCTAATCCAACTATTTCAAGATTTCAAAGACAATTAAATAATCAGCTTACAATAAATGCAAATATAGCTGTTTGGGAAATGTTCATTAATCGCAATATTGTAAACACCTCACTTGATGCTTTAGGTTCAACTTGTGTTAAACCTTCTACAGCAAGAACAATAAGCAGAAAAAATCTTAAATGGAGCTTTAAGGATTTATTTACCCTATTCGATAAAAGCTCAATGATTAATGGCCACAAACCTCTGAACTTATACGACATAGTCTATTCGATGTTAGAGTGTTCTTTTGGAATATCGTTAAAATATTCACCAAGCGGAATCCCTTTATATGAAAACAAAGAGATAAATATTCCTTTAATAAGAGAAAAAGCTACTCAGGAAGACATAATAAAAATAAGTTCTTTTTTAGCTGAAAGCAAATTTTGCTCATATACACATATAAATCTAAATGAAGAACTAGCAATTAGACGTTCTATCACTATAAAAGAGATTTTAGATGTAAACTAGTAATTATCGGTAAAGATCTTTGATGTGAATGTAGTTTTTAAAGCGCCTGAGTTTTAATTTTGATTTCGAGCGAAAATATTCTGGTATTTGATCATCAACTTCGTCAGACTCCTACTTAAGATAAAAAGTAAGCGGAAATTATAATAATTAAAACAATAGAACAATGCCTATTATTTATAAAAAAGGTAATAACCAAAAATCAAACATATCATATGAAATTTTTGATGAAGATAATTTTGTTGGATCTGTTGAAGCAGCTGGAAATACTGCCGGAGAGTTTCTTAGTGTGGTGATGATAGATCCTAATTATCATGGAAAAGGTGTAGGATTTGATGCTTTCAAAAAAGTATTTGCTGAAATAAATAAAAATTATCCTATTTCAAAAATTATTGGAAGCTGGCATAAAAATGAAGAATATACAAATTATAAAAATGGCATGTCGACCAACATGCGAATTTTTCAGCAGTGCGCTGTGACACATTCTGATGATGAAAGCGCAGCAAATACACCAACTGGAAAATGGGCAAAAAAGCTAGGTTTTGGAAATTGCAAAATTATATCTAAATCTGATCAAGAAGTAGTCGTGCACTTTACGAAATAGCGTAACAGCAATCATTATAGATTGCCTAGTCTGCACTTTCGTCACCTGCTACAGACCATTTATGTTTAAAGTACTAATTATTTTAATCTCTAATATTGTAGAAATCGAGCAACTCTTCTTTTTCTACACCTAGCAGATCTTTGAACAAAAAGTCCTTCCTATCTTCATATAAGAGCTCCAACTCGGATCTTACGTCTATGCTTTTCCCATAATGCAGTTTTGAATGACAATTAGGACATAAGACTATTAAATTAGATATTTGATCCAAGCTCACAAGTTTATCTTGTAACACAAACAAATTATTTTCTTGTGCATGCATTGGTATTAAATGGTGCACCTCAACATAATTTCCGTCATACCTTCGTGACGGAAAGGTGTTATGTTCCATTCCTTTTAATTTAGCTATTTCACAAATATAGCCGCTTCTTACAAGGGCGTTATTTCTTAATATTCTATCTGCTTTATAGCGCTTTATAATAGTCAATCTCGTTTCCTGTGACTTATCAATTAATTTTGCAACATCTTTATTCACATCCAAATATATCTCACTCTCATTTGCTGAATTATACTCAATCTCATCAACAATTGATTCATAAGTAAAACCATTAATATATTTCAAAAGATCCTTTGATAGGTACAACCGTCGATCCTCTAATTTTCGAACAGATTCACCCTGCAAATAGTCTTTTGTCTGTAATGAATTTCTAACTGTGTAAAACCCATTATTCTCTAAAAAAGTAAATAGGTATCTCGCATCATGTACAGGTACTGCAATATTGCCTAAACCATGACATACATAAAAATTCTCTAAAGCTTCGACTTTATCAGCGAAATTAGTATTTCTATTACTCCTTATAATTTTTTTGAGCGCATCTATATCATTTGTTAATTCATAATGCTGTAAATATGAAATAATATCAATATGATCTAAATACAAAATAGATTTGTCTTTTAAAAGAGAAATCAGCAATTCAAAGAAGTTAGCTTTCGAGTTATTGAAGTACTCATAATTACTTGAAAGAAGGATATTCAAAAAGCAATTTGCTTCAATTATATCCTGTTGGAGATAATCAACGTATTCTTTAAAATACTCATTGAACATCAACTCACCTCTATTGTTAAAATAAACAAAACCATAAAATTTTAATGTAGAAAACTTCCTATCTAGTGCATTATAGAAATTATCATTGTTATATTGTTTACGCAATAAGTTTGCAATCTTCTTTTGTCTAATATTTGTTCCGACAAACTGTTTGAGATTATAGTAATAACTAATTAATTGATCTTTATTAAATGTGAAATCTCTTTTAATTACCATATCTCCTGCTTTTTAAGAGTCTTAAAAACATTTTTTAACAACAAAGGTGGCACAGACTCGCCGATTACATGTCGAATAAATCTATCACTCGCCCACTCTGGAATACTCCAATCCTCAGGTAGAGATGAAACTATTAAAAGTTCTAAAATTGTTAACACTCTGGCATCTGAATATGTACCATCTAAATTTGACCGCCCTGGATGTACATTGTTGTGAGAACTTATCTCACCAGATTTCGTTGTTCTGGCATGACAAGGACTATTCCAACATAATCTTTTGTAAGTATTGTGAAAGCCTTTAACTTTTTCTCCATTAATTTTTGTTGGATAAAACATCTTATTTGTCATTGCGCCTTTACCTGTAGGAGTATGTATCATTGCTAAGACATCTCTTTCAGCGTGTGTTTTGGCTGAATGCCATTTAATCTGAGAGGTTTCCCCAGCTTCTAGCGTTGGTAAATGTCCAATAGATTCATATAATGTAATATGTTTTTCAACATTTGGTGAGGGCCATAAATAATTATTCTTGAACATTTTAATAAAGCACCTTGGCCTACTTTGAGGTACTCCATAATCTTGGGCATTTATGTCAATAATATCTATTGTATATTTCGCACTATATTTTTTGGTTATTAAATCACTAATCGATAATAATTCACCTTCAAACGGAAAGTACATTTTTAAGAAATTTGAAACATTTTCTATCAAAATAACATCAAAGTTAAAATTATCTATAAAGTGAAATACATCAAATATTAAAAAATTTCTATCATCGCTTAAAAATTGTTCTTGGTTTTTGTTCTTGCCCACAGTACTAACACCCTGGCATGGTGGCGTGGCAATTAGTAGTTTAACATCATCGGTAATGAACTTAGAAATTTTTTCTTTGATTTCTATTTTACTGATATCACCTATAATAATTTCACTCTTGGGATATAGATGTTGATAAAAATTTGCTCGCTTTTCTATCAACTCGGCGCCTACTACAACATCTATACCTATATCGTTTAAATAAGTTTCGCCAACCCCTGCGCTTGAGAAAAGTGATATTGCTTTCATTTAATTTTTTCTAATATTTTACGTATAAGTAATGGAGGAACAGACTCACCAATTATTTGTCTCAATAATATTTCATTAGCCCATTCCGGTATATTCCAATTCTCGGGCAAAGAAGATAAAAACATTAATTCTAAAATTGATAGTACTCGTGCATCTGAATATGTGTTATCGTTTTTTATTCTACCTGGATGCACCTTTGAGTTTGATGATATTGCATCGCTCCTAATTGTTACTGTAGGTGCAGGCTTATCCCAACTCATTCTTGCATAAGCATCATGATATCCCTTAATTCTATTTCCTGTTTTACTTTTAGGATAATGCACCTCATTTTTGAAAGCACTTCTTCCTGTGGGAGCATGTTTCATCCACAAAATATGCTCGGCAGTATGTTTTCGACCAAAATGCCATTTATATTTTGAAATTTCGCCTGATTCAATAGATGGTAAATGACCAATAGCATCTTTAACAGTGATTTCCTCTTCTGATTTCTCTGGCCAGTCCCAAATTAAATCTTTTCTATATATTTTTATGAATGTTCTTTTTCTACTTTGCGGAACACCGTAATCTTTTGCATTAAGAATATCAAAGTCAATATTGTATTCATGTCCATATTTTTTTTTAAGCAGATCAATAATGGTATAAGCACTACCTTCAAATGGATAATTTAATTTTAAAAATCGCGGTACGTTTTCTATAAGTACGTATTTGGGCTGTATTCTATCAATTGCATCAAAAACTTTGAAAATTAGAAAATTCCTTGCATCTTCTTTCATTTGTTCCTGATTCTTGTTTTTGCCACTCAAGCTAAACCCTTGACAGGGTGGAGTAGCTAACAATAATTCCACGCTATTATCTATCGACTTCTGTACAAAATCATTGAAATTCCTCTCTTCACAAATATCACCATAAACCATATGAGAATTAGGATGAAGATGAGAATGAAAGTCAGCTCTCTTCAGCTCCAATTCGTTTGCAACAACGCAATCAAACCCAATTTCACTTAAATATGTTTCACCAACACCTGCACTTGAAAACATAATAGAATATTTCATAACTTTTCTCTTTATACCCCCATCAATACAACAAATTAATTCCGCACATATAAAGTGTAGATTTATTTCTTCTAGAAATAAGCATTTTTAAAAAGTTTCTACTGCTTTTAACAGTTTCTGTAACTAAGAGTTAGAACTGATCCAATTTTTAACTTCTGCCTTGACTAAAAAATATGCCCACAAATTTACCTTTAATTGTATCTCTTTACAACAATAAATAAAATTAATTGCACTATATTGAATGTCACTGTCTAAGAAGCTTGGTATTTTAATTGCCACATAATTCCACCCAGAATATTATAAATTGTATTAGCTACAAAATAAACTTTACATCAATTTGGCATAATATAATAGTTATTGAAGCTACCTTCGTTATCATTATAAAAAGAACATCGTAATATTAAATTCGCTAAGAATTTAAGTTTGAACTTTATTAATAATCTTGATTTGACAAGATTTTTAAGATTAAATAACATTGTATAAGCTATTTCTATACGCGTCCGTAGCTATTTACCAAAGTCTCCAATCCTCCCCAACCCCCCCCTAGCCCGGAATGCAGCAGCAATCCCGGAGGCAAGAAAACTATTTTTTGCCTACGCAGAAGAGCGACCAGCGAAAGCTCCTTATGCGCAGGCAAGTTGCAAAAAAAGTTTTGTGTCGAGGAATTGTCGTGACCCGAGCGAAGCGAATTGGCGAAGCAAATGCAGGAAATAGCTCCAAATAAAAATCCCGAAACATTGCTGCTTCGGGATTCTATATATTCAATAAATTTTCTGACTAATCTTGAAGAACGCTTCTAGAAATTACGATTTTCTGAATCTCTGAAGTACCTTCGTAAATTTGAGTAATTTTTGCATCACGCATCATTCGCTCAACGTGGTATTCTCTCACATACCCATTACCACCGTGGATTTGAACCGCTTCAATCGTAGTATCCATTGCAGTTTGAGAAGCAAATAATTTTGCCATTGCACCACTTACATCGTAGTTATTTCCGTTGTCTTTGTCCCAAGCTGCCTTCATACAAAGGTGACGTGCAGCCTCGATATTTACCGCCATATCCGCCAATTTGAACGCAATAGCTTGGTGATTTGAAATTTCTGTACCGAAAGATTTTCTCTCTTTAGAATATTTTAGAGACAACTCATAAGCACCAGACGCGATACCTAAAGCCTGAGCCGCGATACCAATACGCCCGCCTGCAAGAACTTTCATCGCGAATTTGAAACCAAATCCATCCTCGCCAATACGGTTTTCTTTGGGAACTTTCACATCTGTAAACATTAGAGAATGCGTGTCCGAACCTCTAATACCCATCTTGCGCTCCTTGATACCAATTTCAAAACCAGGAGTGTCTTTCTCTATGATAAGAGCGTTGATTCCCTTATGTCTTTTTTCTACATGTGTTTGTGCAATTACGATATAAACAGAAGCTGTTTTACCATTGGTAATCCAGTTTTTTGTCCCATTTACAAGGTAATGATCGCCCATATCTATTGCAGTCGTTTTTTGAGAAGTTGCATCACTTCCAGCCTCAGGCTCAGAAAGACAGAACGCACCAATAATTTCCCCAGACGCAAGTCTTGGAAGATATTTTTCTCTCTGCTCTTCATTACCAAAAGTCTGAATACCCCAGCATACAAGCGAGTTGTTTACTGACATAACCACAGAAGCTGACGCATCGACCTTAGAAATTTCTTCCATTGCCAAAACGTAGGATACAGTATCTAGACCGCTTCCACCGTATTTTGGATCAACCATCATCCCCATAAAACCTAATTGTCCCATTTGCTTTAT
>JBBSRP010000148.1:0-7743 GCA_038242935.1 Flavobacteriales bacterium | reverse complement strand
TTTGCCAATTACAGAAAAAAATAAATGACTAAAAAAGCTATAAACAATGATGTTCTTCTAGCAAACATCATAAAGGGAATTGAAGAAGTTAAAGGACAAGATATTGATATTTTAGATTTGCGCGACATAGACACTTCAGTCTGCGATTACTTCGTAGTATGCAATGGAACTTCAAACACTCAGGTAAACGCCATTGTAAATTCAATTCAAAAAATCGTTTCCAAAGAATTACACGATAAACCTTGGCATGTTGAGGGATCTGACAATGCAGAATGGGTCCTTATGGATTATGTAAATATTGTTGTACATGTTTTTCAAAAACATATTAGAGAATATTATAATATAGAAAGTTTATGGGGCGACGCCAAAATCACAACAATCGAAAATAAATATTAGAGTTAATGGCGAAAGATAATAATCCAAATCCGAACAAATTTAAAATTAGTCCATGGCTTGTCTATGGAGTAATTGTATTTATTTTTCTTGCAATCAGCTTTGCAACTGGAGGATCTTCATTTCAGGATGCTCAGAAAACATCATCATCAAAATTTAATGTTTTTCTTGAGTCAGGAGACGTTTCCAAAGTAAATATTTTAAACAAAACTCAGGCAGAAGTATTTCTTACGCCCGAAGCTTTAAAAGAAAAACAACACGCTGCTGTTGCCAAAGATCTTCTAAATAGGCCTAATGCAGGTCCTCATTATGTTTTTGATATTGGTAACGACGAAATATTTCAGAAAAAACTAGAAACTGCTGTAGCTGAAGGGAAACTAAAAGATTTCAGCTTTATGCAACAAAGTAATTGGACTGATCTATTAATAGGTTTTCTTCCAATTATTGTAATTATCGCAATTTGGATCTTCATTATGCGTAGAATGTCTGGTGGTGGTGCTGGTGGTCCTGGTGGACAACTATTCAACATCGGAAAATCTAAAGCGAAGTTGTTTGACGAAAAAACTGATATCAAAACTACATTCAAAGATGTTGCAGGTCTTGAAGGAGCTAAAGAAGAAATACAGGAAATTGTAGAATTTCTAAAAAATCCAGAAAAATACACCAATCTTGGAGGTAAAATTCCAAAAGGCGCTTTACTTGTTGGACCTCCAGGAACAGGAAAAACATTATTGGCGAAAGCAGTTGCAGGAGAAGCACAAGTGCCTTTTTTCTCTCTTTCGGGTTCAGATTTTGTTGAAATGTTTGTAGGTGTCGGAGCTTCAAGAGTTCGTGACTTATTTAAACAAGCAAAAGAAAAATCGCCAGCTATTATCTTTATTGATGAGATTGATGCTGTAGGACGTGCAAGAGGTAAAAACAATATGTCAGGTTCTAATGACGAACGTGAAAATACTTTGAACCAGCTTCTTACTGAGATGGATGGTTTTGGAACCAATTCAAATGTTATAGTACTTGCAGCAACTAACAGAGCAGATGTTTTGGACAAAGCATTAATGCGTGCAGGACGTTTTGACAGACAAATATTTGTTGACCTGCCAGATATTAGGGAACGTAAAGAAATTTTTGAAGTACACCTTAAGCCTCTTAAGATAGAAGAAGCTTTGGACACCGATTTCTTAGCAAAACAAACTCCTGGGTTTTCAGGCGCCGATATTGCTAACGTTTGTAACGAAGCCGCGCTAATTGCTGCCCGTTACGATAAAAAAGCTGTAGGCAAGCAAGATTTCTTGGACGCTGTTGACAGAATTGTTGGTGGTCTTGAAAAGAAAAATAAAATTGTTACACCACATGAAAAACGTGCAATTGCTATTCATGAGGCTGGACACGCAACTGTGAGCTGGATGCTTGAGCATGCTGCTCCATTAGTTAAAGTTACTATCGTACCTCGAGGCCAAAGCTTAGGTGCCGCTTGGTATCTGCCAGAAGAAAGACTTATCGTCCGTACAGATCAAATGCTAGACGAAATGTGCGCTACGATGGGAGGTCGAGCTGCAGAAAAAGTAACTTTTGATCGTATTTCTACCGGTGCATTAAGTGATCTTGAAAAAGTAACTAAGCAGGCAAGAGCAATGGTAACAGTCTACGGACTGAATGAAAAATTAGGTAACGTTACTTATTATGATTCATCGGGTCAAAATGATTATAACTTTGCTAAACCATATTCTGAAGATACAGCGAGAATAATAGATGAAGAGATTTCGTTACTAATTGAAAGTCAGTATCAAAGAGCAATAGAGATTCTTGAAGAAAATAAAGATAAACTTTTCCAACTTGCAGATATTTTAATTGAAAAAGAAGTGATTTTCAAAGATGATTTAGAAACTATTTTTGGAAAAAGAACCTTCGATCAAAACCTACAAGAACAAATTTCTTAGAATTTATAGTTTTTAAAGAAGAAAATCTTAATCCAAAATAAACTCTTTTTGAATTAAGATTTTTTTATCTTTGAATGTTTTCAAATCATAAACAAACGAAAATGCCTATTATGAGTCTTTTCAAAAAATTATTTGGCGTAACCGATTCGAAAGAAGACGAAACAGAAAATATTTACAATAGTCAACATGATGTACCAAAAGCACCAGTTGATGAACGTTTTATGCTCAATTTTAAAAAAAATGGCGGTAAATTTATTTATTGTGAAAATTTAGATGAAGTCAAGGAACAATTTGAAAATATATTAGAAGAAAATGATTGGTTTGAATCTGAAGTTATGTGCTTTGAACCTAAGTTATATAATCTTCTAAACGAAAACAAATTAGAATATACACTAGCTAAAAATCCTGTTTTTCTGTTCGCTTCTTGCGAGAATTTAATTGCAGAAGAAGGCTCGGTTTTTCTTTCATCAAATCAGCTAAAGCAAAACAAGCCAAGTCAATTGCCTGCTAACATCGTGATCTTGGCTACTACAAGTCAGATTATTGAAAGTACTAGTGATGGATTGCGTTTAATCAAAAGGAAATATGAAAAGAATTATCCCACAAATATCACCACTATAAAATACTTTGATAAAGCAAAAGAGGAAGACTTTCTACAGTATGGAAGTACACCTAAAAATCTTTACTTACTGCTTTTAGAAGATTTCTGATATGCGCGAAACACTCATCAGAACAGCTTCAGGTATTGTATATATCTTACTTTTAATTGGAGCAACAATCTATTCTTCCTATACATTCCAAGTTTTATTTGGTATTCTAATGCTTATAAGCATCTACGAATATTGCAAATTGATCAAGATCAAACTACTGGGGCCTATGTTTATAGGGATCGTACTTTACAGCTTATTTGCTGTTTTGAGCAAAGATATTATCACTTCGATACTTATTTTAATTCCCACCTTATATTTCGCTATAAACATAATGCTTCTCCTTTTTAAAAACAATATGGAGGAAATGAGCGAAGATCAAAAACTTCGGTCAGTAGGCAATTATGTAATTCTACCATTTATAATTATTGCACAAATTCCTTTTGAAGCGGACTTCTATAATCCTAAAATAATAATTTCGATCTTTATCTTAATTTGGATCAACGATACTTTCGCATATATTATTGGGAAATCAATCGGTAAAAATAAATTATTTGAAGCTATTTCGCCAAAGAAAACAATCGAAGGATTTATAGGTGGTTTGGGTTTTGCTATGCTCGGAGGACTTATCTTAGCACAGCATTTTATCCATCAGCCATTCATTATTTGGGTAATTATAGCAGTAATCGTTTCTGTGTTTGGAACGATTGGAGATTTGATTGAATCTCGATTTAAACGTATTGCAAAAGTTAAAGACAGCGGATCAATTATGCCAGGACACGGTGGGATTTTGGATCGGTTAGACAGTATTATATTTGCTGCGCCGTTCGTTTATTTGTTTTATCAAATTATAAAGTATATTCCATAATTACGATAGTAGACAAATAGTATTAATTATCACATTTATTTAATCTTAAATTTTGAAGACTAATTAATTATAGAATCAATAATTTCTAATTTGTAGTATATAGTGTAGAATTATCTGTATTATTTGAGGAAATTAGTAAATCTTTAATTTCATAATTTTAAATTTACTTCTGATAATATTATTGCTTTTATTTTTCATTTCTATTCTTGCATCAATTTTTGCGACGAAAAAATAATTAGAAATTAAAAAAACGATCCTAGGTTCAATACCGTGTTTGTACAAAAGGAACTTTCTTAAACTTTAGAAATAATTAATAAACATTAAATATCATTCGCTATATATTTCTTTCGATATTCAAAATAATTTTTAGTATGTTTTAATAGCGTATTAGTTGTAGATTACGGAGATTTTGCGAGAGAGATAAAAGTGGAAATCCTTTCTTGCGGCTTTGCGGAGCAAAAGCTACAAGAAAGATTGGGAACGGATAGCCCGACCTGAGCCAAACGAAAATTTCAACTTTTACCAAAACTCTCTGGCGAAGGGCTCGCCCAAAAAAATTGAATATATTTAATCTAATTAAATCATAAAAATGTAGTTAGCATTCGTTAATAGGCAACATCAATAACAAAAATTGTTTTTAAATGCTTATAATTTTTTATATTTACATCCATAAAAAACATTATTAACTAAACTTACTATTATGACAGACATTAAAATTTTATCAAAAAAAGAAATTGACGCATTACTAACTAAACCAAGTCCAGCCAAAGAAATAATTTATGGTTCAACTATTGACAAGTTAAAAAGTGGTGAAGGATTTTTAGTGAATATTGAATCTTTTAAAGAAACTATGAAAACACCTTTACAAACTTATTACGCAAATAAGTATAAAAAGAAAGGAAATGACATTATAGATATTAAGAAAATGGGCGATAGTTATTTAATAAGAAAAAAGTAAAAACGACGCAACAATAGACACTATAAGCTCATGTAAACACTAGCAACGGTTATCTGTGCTAAACACAATTAATAATATTATGTTTCATAAAGAAGGATCTCGAATTATTTTAATTTCTACAACTTTATTAGTTGCAGTTTTATTACTTACAGACAAATTTATCACCAATTATTGGTTGTTGAAGACCATTCAAATTGCGTCTTTGATTTTTCTTATCATTATCTTGCAGTTTTTTAGAAATCCAAAAAGAAGTGTGGCTCTCAACGAAGGTCATATAATTTCGCCAGTGGATGGTAAAGTTGTAGTTATAGAAGAGGTTTATGAAGCAGAATACTTCAAAGATAAAAGATTGCAAGTATCTGTATTTATGTCTCCAATAAATGTACATGTTACTCGCTATCCGATTAGCGGTAAAATAGTTTTTAGCAAATATCACCCAGGAAAATTCCTTGTTGCATGGCACCCAAAATCTAGTACAGAAAATGAGCGTACAACAGTAGTTGTAAATAACGGGAAGTTTGGCGACGTGCTTTACCGACAGATTGCAGGCGCACTAGCAAAAAGAATTGTAAACTATGCAAAAGAAGATATGCAGGTAATACAAGGAACCGATGCAGGATTTATTAAATTTGGCTCAAGAGTGGATTTATATTTGCCCTTAGGCACTGAAATTAATGTTGTTTTGAACCAAAAAGCAATTGGAGGTAAGACTATTATCGCTACAAAAATGTAATGACCGATCAAGAATTAGACATAGAATTTAGCAAAGCAGTAAATCACGCGATGGACTTGTCACAAGCATCTTTGCCGCAGGATGTACAACTACGTCTCTATGCTTATTTTAAACAGGCGTCATTTGGTACTTCTATTCCCAAAATGTCAACAGATTTTGATCTTCGAAATGCCTTTAAGACAAATGCTTGGATGCAAATAAGTCATATATCGATTCGTGAAGCCAAAGAATTATATATAGAAACAATAAATTCAATAATTGGAGAAAAGTAAACCTATGAAAATGATCAAGCCCCTTATTTTATTTTCGAGTTTGATGCTTTTGATAAGTTCATGCGACGAAAAAAAACTAATTGAAGTTCAAGTTCCTCTTCCCTCTGCTCCCGAGAAAAAAAAGTTGGGGAATCCAGATGATGTCACAGCGGATGTAGGATCTTTTCAACTGGCACAACTTCCTTATAGTTACGATGCTTTTGAACCAGAACTGGATGCTAAGACTATGGAATTGCATTATTCGAGACATTATCTATCTTATACCAACAATCTCAATAAAGTGCTTAAAGGCACTCCAATTGAAAAATTCAGAATCGAGGAAATCATTTCGTCTCTTGATATAAATAATATCGCTTTGCGCGAAAATGCGGGTGGTTACTACAATCACACATTGTTTTTTGAGTCTATTACTCCTAAATCAGGCGGACAGCCATCGGCGGCTCTTGCTGAAGCTATAAAAAAAGATTTTGGAAGTTTTGAAAATTTCCGATCACTTTTTTCTACAGCGGCGCAAAAAGTATTTGGTTCAGGCTGGGCGTGGTTAGTAATAGATAAAGCGGGGGTTTTACAGATAGCAACAACAGCAAACCAAGATAACCCAATGATGCCACAATCAATCATTAGAGGAACGCCTTTACTGCCGATTGATATGTGGGAACATGCTTACTATCTAAATTTTGAGACCAAACGTAAAAAATATATTGACACTTACTTTGATGCTATTAATTGGGCAAAGATTTCAGAAAGATATAATACTGCTTTAGGACTTTAAAAAACAAAAAAAAACCTGTACTAATCAAAGTATAGGTTTTTTTATATCTACAAACTACTGAGTCTATTTCAAATTAGCCAGAGACTGCTCGATAGTTGCAATCTTAGATAATGCGTCTGCTTCTTTTTTGCGCTCAATGTCCAAAACATTTTGAGGTGCTCCAGCTACAAAACGCTCATTAGATAATTTCTTCTGAACAGACATCAAAAATCCTTGAGTGTATTTTAGTTCTTCACCAAGCTTGATAATTTCTTCCTCTACATTGATTGCACCCGATACAGGAATGAAATACTCATTTGCCTGAACTCTAAAAGTTAAAGCTCCTTCTTCTTTTTCTGTAATATAATTATACTCAGAAATGTTACCAAGTTTTGTAATTACACTATCAAAACTAGTATTAGAATTACTGTTGTTCATGACCTTAACAACGATAGCGTCTTTGAAGGCAATGTTTTTTTCTTTTCTAATAGTTCTAATTGCAGATATAACTTCCATTGTATTTTCGAAATCTGATATGATTTCCGAATCAAATTCTTCCGCTTCTGGCCACGTCGAAACTATAAGTGCTTCTTCTGAAGTTCTTTCTTTTATCAAATGCCAAATCTCCTCGGTCAGGAATGGCATGAATGGATGAAGTAATTTCAAGTTATCTTCCATCAACGCAATCGCTGCATCAAAAGTTTTGCGATCTATTGGTTGCTGATATCCAGGTTTGATAATCTCCAAAAACCAAGAACAGAAATCGTCCCAAACCAACTTATAGATTGACATTAATGCATCAGAAATTCTATACTTTTCAAAGTGATCTTCAATTTCTACCAACGTCTGATTCATCTTAGACTGATACCATTCGATACCAACTCTTGAAGATTCAGGTTGTGGAATTTCGTCGCTTACCTCCCAGCCTTTTATTAATCTGAAAGCATTCCAAATTTTATTTGAAAAGGCTTTACCTTGATTGCAAAGTTCCTCGTCAAACATTATATCATTTCCAGCTGAAGCACTAAGTAGAAGCCCTACGCGTACACCATCAGCACTAAACTTTTCAATTAAATCTAATGGATCTGGAGAATTCCCTAAAGATTTTGACATCTTTCGGCGTTGTTTATCACGCACAAGGCCCGTTAGATAAACATTAGTAAACGGTTTTTGACCTGTATATT
>JBBSRP010000147.1:0-7782 GCA_038242935.1 Flavobacteriales bacterium | reverse complement strand
AATGGCTTCCGATGCAATTGTGCCTTCAGTAGATTACATTTTCGAACCATCAAAAGAAGAAATTGTCCTAACTCTTATTCCAAAGATGTTAAAGATGCAATTGTACAAAGCCCTTCGCGATTCATTTGCTGCAGAGCACGGAGCGCGTATGACAGCGATGCACAAAGCAACCGACAACGCAACCGAGTTAAGAGATCAGCTAAAACTTACTTACAACAAAGCACGTCAGGCAGCAATTACCAACGAGATCCTAGAAATCGTAGGTGGAGCAGAAGCATTGAAGAACTAACACTTCAACTATCCTATATTCAAAAAGCCGACTTTAACGAGTCGGCTTTTTTGATTTTACGAGCAATCGAAATAATGGAAATAATCTAAATGATCGAAAGGAGGATTTAGGTAAGGTTGATGATTATTTTTTGGCAGCTACTCCCGCTGTACTTTCCAAGAATCCCACAAACAAGGTGTTTTTGCACGATAATAAAGGAGCTTCCGTTGGTCGCTCTTTATTTTCGGCAAAAATCTACCTTGTTTTGCGGCATTGCTTTCCATTCCCATCGGGGCTGAAACGAAGAAGCGAAAAAATCAAAATAATCAAAAAAATCGAAATGAGCGAGAAATCTAAAAAAGAGAATGATCTAAAAAATCTAAATGAAAGGAGGAAACTTAAAAATTAAAATATTTAATGATTGAAAACTTTAAACATTGCAGAAATTATACACCTTAATAATCAACCATTTGTCCACGCTCCAACTTCCCCTCTTTTCAAGAGGGGGTGTCCGCAGGACGGGGTGTTTTCGCAATATTTGGACTAAAACTACATTAAAAAAAACCAAGATTTTTTGTCTGTATTGAATATTGTAAAGAAATATTTTTTCTCTTCACTTTCGAATCGTTATTAGTGCTAAATTACTCATCTAATTCCATCAGATAAGAAATATGCATCTACCTTCATCTTCTCAACTTCCTATCGATAAACTTTCTGCTGTATTTGGCAACACCGTGGCGACCTACAAATTTTATTGGTTGCTTGCCATTGTAGAATTGGTTGAAGAAGGAGCTACTCATATCGAAAAGCGAAAAGTTTTTGCGAGGATGATTGCAAACTCGTGGTACACGATTAACTATTTTCATTTGTCTTTTGGTAAACAAGATTTACTTCAAATTGCTGTTGAAACTATTTTACAAAGTGAAAAACTTACAATCGATATTGAAAAGAGAAAAGTAATCAAGGTTTTGGAATCGTCACAAAATGTTGAGACTACTAGTCAACTAAATCATTTTGATAAGAATGTTCCCCATTGGTTTTTATCACCGTGGTTTCCTAAAGCTGGAAAAGCAGAGATTTATAAGAAGTCAGAAAATCTAGAAAATGGCTGTTTATATTCATTGGTTGACAATGAAATCATAATAAATCCTATTTGGATAAATTTTTTAAAAACAAATTCACTTCTATTAAAACATTTCTGTTATTGGAACTTAGCACTGTTTCTACAAAAGCGAAATCCAAATGTTCCTGACATTCCCAATAAACTCATTAAAGCACCACAGAGAGTTGGATTAACAAAACAACTGAAAGAATATTGGAAGCCAGTTTTTGAGAAGCACGGTTCCTTAAAATGTATATTCACGGGAGCTGAACTCACACTCCAAGATAATAATTTCGCTTTAGACCATTTTGTGCCTTACGCATTCGTATCACACGATTTAATTTGGAATCTAATCCCAATCGAAAGAAGGTTCAATTCTTCCAAAAGTGACAAATTACCAAATTTTGAAAAGTTCTTTCCGAAGTTTTTCACTTTACAGCAAGAAGCATTTCACATAAATCGAGAGCTGAATGAAAAGAATAAATATCTAGAAGAATTTTTACCTATCTTTCCTTCGCTTGATGATTTTGGAAAAGAGCGATTTTCCGAAACTATTCAACCATTAATAACGATTGCCAGTAACAACGGATTTTTATATATGAATGATTAAAAAAAATCCATATAGCCATCTTACAGCAATAGAAAGAACTTCACTTTCATTTCCAGCTCGAATCCTAAAAGAGCGAAAAAAGTTGAAAGGTAGTATTCTAGATTTCGGTTGTGGTATTGGCAAGGATGTCGAAGTTTTGAAAGATCAGAATTTTGATATTGTTGGATATGATCCGCATTACTTTCCTGAGTTTCCAGAAGAGAATTTCGATACTATAATTTGTTTCTACGTTTTAAATGTTCTGCTGCCAGAGCAGCAAGCAGAAGTCTTGATGAATGTCTCTCATCTATTAAAACCCGACGGAAAAGCGTACTTCGCAGTTCGAAGAGATATTCAGTACGAAGGTTTCCGAATTCATAAAATTCACAAAAAAGAAACCTATCAGTGCAATATTAAGCTCAACTACGAATCAATTTACAAAAACGAAAATTGCGAGATTTACGAATACCAACATTACACACAACTCAATATTGGAAAACTAGAAGTAAGTCCATTTTTCACCGGAGACATTCCCGCAGAACTTATTGTAGAAACTGCTACAACGTTTTCATTTTACGATAAATTTCCAGTTTCAGAAGGTCACGCGCTAATTGTTCCAAAAAGATTGGTTTCAACATATTTCGAGTTGACTTTAAAAGAGCAAATGGCCTCGTGGATTGTGGCAAACAAAGTCAAAGACATTCTACAGAAGAAATTCAATCCGGACGGCTTTAACATCGGTATAAATGTCAACAAAGCAGCAGGTCAAACTATTTGGCACAGCCACATCCATATTATTCCTAGATACAACGGCGATGTAGAAAATCCTCGAGGTGGAGTGAGAGGAGTTATACCAAATAAAAAAGAATATTGAATTGAATCTCCCTGCCAGGGATAGCAGCGGCATCCTTTTTTGTTCCCAAAATCCTCCACCTACCCAAAATCCTCTAACAAAAAAGATACAGCGGAGAGCCCGGCGCGCCTTTTTCGGCGCGGGTAGAAAAAAGAAAATAAAAATGATCTAAAAAATTAAAATAATCGAAATGAACAAAGAATCTAAATAATGGAAAAATCGAAATGAAGAGAAAATTTAAAGATTTAATGATTGAAAAATTTAAAGATTGGTAGAAGAAGGGCATCATAAGTCAAAAGATTGTCCACGATTTAACGTCCTCTCTTTACAATTGTGCGGCTGAGATTACTTTTTAAATAACAAAATAAAGTATAGAAGAGATTTTCAAAAATGAAAAATCCAAGTTAGGTGGACTACCATAATCCTACTCCAACTCAATAAATGTAATCTCCGGCGGCATTCCAATCCTGCCCGGGAAACCGAGCCAGCCCAAGCCGCGGTTGACATAAAGATATTGATTGTTCACTTTGTACAATCCTGCCCAATGCTTCAATTTGTACTGAATAGGACTCCACTTTATATTTTCTAAATCGATTCCCGCCTGCATTCCGTGTGTGTGGCCAGCGAGGGTTAAGGCGATATCGGTGTAATTCACAACTTCTTCTGCCCAATGTGTCGGGTCGTGAGAAAGTAGAATCTTTAATGGAATAGTTTCGACATTTTGCAATGCTTTTTCCAAATCGCCATACTGCTTGAACGGTGGTTTTCCGCAGTTTTCAACTCCAATAATGGCAATCTCGCGATTGTTATGCGAAATAACTTCTGACTCATTTGAAAGTAATTTAAATCCAATTTTGGGGAAGAAATCTTTTATAACTTCAAAATTCTCTTGCTTTGCAGTTTCTGATTCCCACTCACTATAATCGCCATAATCGTGATTTCCCAAAATGGCAAACTTTCCAGTTTTGGCCGAAAGCTTCTGCAGCACATTCTCCCAACCTCGCAATTCCCAAGCGTAATTATTGACCAAATCTCCTGTAAAAACGATGATGTCGGGATCCAATTCATTAATCAGATTCACAGCTCTGTCCAAAATTGAGTACCGATAATTAAAACTTCCCAAATGCAAATCTGAAATCTGCACAATTTTCAACCCTCCAAAAGATTCTGAAAGATGATCCAGCTTGATTTTAGTTCGATGAATTTTGAATTTATAAGCTGTTTTGAAAATTCCAAAAACAATTGCGAAAAACGGCAAAAATCCTGACAGCAAACCAACTGCTGCAATCAGAACCAACGACGCTTTATCTGAAAGCGCATAATTCGCTCCGTGTAATATCGAAACCGTGATCACAAATAATATCTTCGGAATAAAAGAAGAAACTGTCAAACCGTAAAGTGACGATATCCACAACTGTTTGTTCAATGGATTAATGCTGTCCAACCGCACTTTTAAGAGTAAAATGGCAGATATCAAACCTATTGTAAATGTCCAAAACGCAATATTTATCGCAGTTATCAAAATCGGAGCATCGATCATCTTTGTAATGGATTGCAACCAATAAAAAGCCAAACCATCAACCGCCAAAATAGCGACACAGAGCATAATTATTGCAAAAAGTGAAAATTTGCGCATAGGGTGGAAATTTAAAAATTCAAAGATTGAAAAATTTATAGATTATTGAAATCGAAATAATAGAATAATCAAAAAAATCAAAATGAAAGCAAAAATCCAAAAAATAGAATAATCTAAATAATCGAAAATAAGATGTCGGAATCTTCTAAACTTGAGTTTTAAAGAAAAAAAGATCAAGAAAACAGATCGAGAAAATAGATAAAGCAAATCGCTAATTCGATCTGCAGTCCTTACTCACTAATTTCATCTTCTCTTTTTTTCTTTTTATCATCAGGTTCTGGATCTTCATCATCTTTTACTATAGGCTCGGAATTCTTTTCTTCATCAGATATTGAAGCTTCATCATCTTTTTCAACGGGTTTTTGATCATCAGTTTTTGGTTTTTTGACAACCTTTGTCAATAGGTCTTCTGAATCTTCATCGTCAGATTTTGCAGTTTCGGCATCTTCATCTAAAGAATCTTCGGCGTTATCCTTATTAGTATATTCTTGTTCATCATTTTCTTTTGTCAAAAGTTCCTCAGTTTCCTCTCGTTTCGAAGACTTCAGGGCTTTATCGTTAACCGTTACAATTTCTTCGGAATCCTGTGTTATTTCAAGTTGTGTCGACTCATCAAGTTTTGCCACACGTTCTTCCGAGTCTTTTTTGTCATCAGATTGTGTAGGTTCATCATCGTTTGCCACATTCTTCTCAGAATCCTTTTTATCGTCAGATTTTGGATCTTTTAAAACTTTTGCCAAAAGCTCTTCGGGCTCCTTATTATTATCAGGTCTTGGCAATTCATCACCCATTGCTGGAGGATCTTCCGATTCAGTTTGCTCATCAGATTTTAGCACGTTATCAGATTTTGCTACAAGCTCGTCGGAATTCTGCTCACTGTCAGATTTCGATGGGATGTCATCATTTTGTAAATTCTCTTCGGAACCCTTTTTGTTATCGGAGATTGGCTCTTTTTGAACTTTTGTCAAAAACTCTTCAGCTTCTTCTTTATTATCAGATTTTGAATCTCTATCTTCTTCTACAAGCTTTTCTGAATTCTTTTCATTTTCAAATTTTTCCGCATTTTGATCTTTTGTCAAATGTTCCTCCAAATCCTTTTTGGTATCAGATTTTTGCGAATTGTCATCTTGAGCTATAGCTTTTTTGGAATTTTCTTTACTGTCAGAATTTAGAACATTTTCATTTTTTTGCAAAAGCTCTTCCGATCTCTTTTTAGTATCAGATTTTATCTCTTTCTCCACATTTGCAGAGGATTTATCTGAAATCGTTGAATCATTTCCATCACGGATAGAATTGTAATTTGGAGACAAAATTTCGATTCCTTTCTCATTAAAAACGTCTCTGATATTCTCGTGAAGTCTTGAATATACTGTGGCTTGACTGTTGGCTTGAACTGTATAAGCATTGATTTCATAAGCAACAAACGAATCTGATAAACTATGTTGTAAGGCAAAAGGTTTCGGTTTTTTCAATAAAAGATCTGTCCGATTTGCGGCTTCAATTAGCGCAGCATAAACTTCCTCCCAAGGCTTATCATATCCAATATTGACGGTGCTAGTAAGTATCAAACCTTTCTCTTTGGCGAGTGTGCTATAATTAATGGTGTGACTACTCATAACGGTTGAATTGGGAATAGAAACTATTTCGTTTAGAGAAGTTCGAAGTCGAGTAACCAATGCCGATTTTTCGAGGACGTCCCCAGAGATCTCGCCAATTTTGACTCGATCGCCAATTGTGTAAAGTCTCATATAAGTAATCACGATCCCAGATATAATATGCGAAAGAGAACCTGATGATCCAAACGTAAGTAGGAAGCCCAAAAACACCGAAACCGCCTGAAAGACTGGCGAGTCACTTCCCGGTAAATACGGGAATATCACAATAAAAGCGAAGGCGATGAGCAAAAGTCGAATAATCTGATAGGTTGGATTTGCCCAATCAGCATAAAAACCATTGATCTTCAGTCGTCCTCTTTCAATCTCATCCTTTACAACCTTGACCGCTCGCAATGTGTACCGAAAAATTATTATCGTGATGATAATTGTAATCAGATTTGGGAGGTAGTGCCAAAATGCCATCAGAATTCTCTTCAAAGGCGCTAGAATATATCCAAAAAGAGTGCCTGCCAGGTGCTCTGTCCAAGGGAAAAGTCCAAAGATGAATGGCAGCGAAAAATAGATAATCAGCAAAGTGGTAATCCACTTAAACACTGTATTAAACCACAGCAATATTTTAATTTGACTGTTGGCGTTAACCAACATATAATTTTTGATTTTGATTCCTTTTATTTTCTTGTCTTTCTGTCGTCGAATCTTTCTTGCTATAAAGTCAAAAAGTTTAAAAATGTACTTAATAATCAATGCAATAACAGCGAGAATCAAAAGTGCAAGACCTGTTTTCTTTGCCAACTTTGTATAATCGGTTTCTGACTTATATTTTAAAACTGCATCATTAATGGATTTTACATACTGCTGCGCTAGCAACGTCCTTGAAGTATTATTCCAAATCGCATCAGTTTCGGTAACGCTCATTACAACATCATCTCCAAAAATGATGTTCTTCATATTTTCAGATTCTTCAATTCGGAGAGAGTTTTCATTAAAAAAAACGTTGTTTCCTAAATCTTGTATGCGTTGATTGATGGCTTTAGTACGCTCTTTTGCTGTAAAACTTCCAATTCTCGAATAGATTATAAACAAAGAATCTTTAAAAAATCCTTTTACCACATAGCCTTTGGCATTGATCTTCAAGGAATCTATACGGATTTTCTTATTGGCAATTCGCAAAGAATCTTTTTCATTTATAGCTTTGATCTGAGCTTCCAGATTTTCCTTTTTAAGATTGTCGGTCGTTCGCAAAGCGCGAATCTCAACTTCTAACTGTTTACGTTTTATAGAATCATCAACTCGCTGCTTGTCAATCTTGGAAAGTTTTATTTTATATTCTTTAAGAGCCGCAATATTTACTGAATCAAATTTAATCGCCGTACTATCTTCCTGAGCAATAATGCCAGAAAAAGAAAAAACCGCGACAATAATTAGCAGAAAATTTAATATCGTTTTCATACGCGAAGAAAGATTGTAGTGTGTCCTCATAAATAGTATCTGCTAAATAGTAAATTCTTTTTTTTCGAAAAGATAAAGCATAATTTATACAAAGTACAAAATGTCTTGTTATAGCGGAGTGTTTTGGGGTAAAATTTACAGATCATTGATTATCTAAAAACGGGAATAATATAAGTAATCGAAAATAGAATCCATCAGTTTACAAATTAAATCTTGCTCGGAAAGATAATAACAACCGCAAACTGTCGGGATTTCCGATACCTTCGTTT
>JBBSRP010000146.1:0-7868 GCA_038242935.1 Flavobacteriales bacterium | reverse complement strand
TTAAAGATTCAGCTTCCTCTGCATCTTCTGATTTGTTTTTCAAATACATAATAATAAGTGGAACAGCGACAGCCGCTAAAGTAATCATCTGACCTTTACTAATTCCAAATTTATTTTCAGCATCTTGAGCAACTTGTTTTCTAGTACTTCCTGTAATTAAATCTAGTAAACTCATCTTTATATTTTTTAAATTTCTATCCTAAAGATATCAATTTATGTCAATAAGATGAATTACTACTTTTCTGTTTTTAGTATTAAAATTCAAAGATTCGATACGTAAAGATTTAATTCAATACGAAATTGTATAGAACAACGCAGTTATTTAAAACATAACCTTAAGAGTTCCCGTAGTATTTAAAAACAATATATTCTATTACAATTCTTATAGAGCCGAATACCGTGCTTCTCAAATTGGAAAATCACAAATCAAATCTCGTACTTTCACGCTCTTGAAAGAATAAACTTGCGATAAGAACTTCAACTGAATGTTCGCACGTGACTGCAAGATATCTTGAAAATCGTAGGCATCTAACCTAACAACGCAGATTTCAACTTAGGTTCTTTCGGCGAAAGCTTTCTCTTTCTTCTTTTTAAGATTTGGAAGAAATACCGCCACCAAACCAATCAGAGGTAGATATGCGCAAAGTTGATAGACATATTCTATACTCGTATGGTCTGCGAGATTCCCCAATAATGCCGAGCCCAAACCGCCCATACCGAAGGCAAAACCGTAGAAAAGACCAGAAACCATTCCGAGTTTTTTAGGTAATAACTCCTGCGCATACACCAAAATCGCTGGAAACGCGGACGAAAGAATCACGCCGATAACCACCGATAAAACGCTTGTCCAAAATAAATCGGCGTAGGGAAGCATCAAAGTAAATGGCGCGACTCCCAAAACGGAGAACCAGATAACATACTTTCGACCAAATTTATCACCCAACGGCCCACCGATTAAAGTACCGATCGCGCCTGCAGCGAGGAATAAAACCAAGTAAAATTGAGAATCTTGAATGGAGACATTAAACTTTTCGATGAGGTAAAAAGTGAAATAGCTACTCATACTCGCGGTGTAGAAGAATTTCGAAAAAATTAAAACCATCAAAACCACAACCGACATAAAAACTTGTCGCTGTGTAAGGTCTGGCATTACGATTACTGGCTTTTTCTTAGCGGCAGATTTCAAGTGATTTGTGTACCAAAATGCGATTTTGGTCAAGGTTGCAATCGCGAGAATTCCCGCACCTACAAACCAAACGATATAGCGTTGGGAATTTGGAACCACGATCAAAGCTACCAATAAGGGGCCTAAAGCTGTACCAGCGTTTCCACCTAATTGGAAAATTGACTGCGCCAAACCCCGCTTTCCGCCAGAAGCAAGAAAAGAAATTCGAGAGGATTCTGGATGGAAAATCGACGAACCAATTCCCACAAAAACCACCGAAAGTAGAATTAATTGAAAACTATCTGCGTATGAAAGCGTGACGATTCCCGCAACGGAAAAAAACATTCCGAAGATTTGCGAAAATGGTTTCGGATGTTTGTCGGTATAAAGACCGATGAGCGGTTGCAAAATAGATGCAGCCAACTGATATGATAATGTGATAAGTCCAATTTGTGTAAACGAAAGATCTAAATTTTCCTTTAGAATCGGGTAAACTGCGGGAATTACCGCTTGAATCAAGTCGTTTAATAAATGCGCAAAGGCAATTGCAAACAGAATTGGATAGGCAGTTTTCTGAATAGTCGTGCTTTCGACTGTGGTGTCGTGTGCGATAGAATCGGGTTTTATCACTTAATTAGTTTTTACTTTTAAGATATGCGTGCTGAACAACTCCTTTTTTAACTTGCGAATTGAGCATCAAAATTACTATAAATGCACCACATCCCGAGAATGCCATTCCTAATAACATTGGTAAAATGGTGTCATTGTGCATAAAACTTACAATTGCAGACATTGAAGCTCCAAAAACCATTTGGATAAATCCGATCATTGCGGAAGCGCTTCCGGCATTTTTTTCAAATGGAGCAAGTGCCATTGCGGTCGTATTAGGAACCAATAATCCTAACGAGAATAAAAATGTGACTAACAATCCTACTAGGACTGGAAGTGTAATGAGTCCTAAAGAATACGTGCCGAGCATCACTCCCGAAACACTTACCAATATTATTGATGCAAAAGTGATGATTTGAAGTGAAGAATATTTATTAAGTAGTAATCTATTAAGCTGACTTCCAGCAATAAATCCAACGGCATTAGCACTAAAAACATATCCAAAAGTAGACTCGTTCAGTCCAAAATAGTTCATAAACACAAATGAAGCCCCACTGATATAAGCAAACATACCGCCCATACCTATGCTTGATGCTAATGCAAAATATAAAAAACTAGGTTCTGAGAAAACCGTTTTATAATCTTTAATAATGGTCTTTGCTTTTAGCGGAAGCGTACTATTGATTTTTCCGCTTTCGGGTAAGAAAAAGTAAACTGATAAAATAAGAATTAATCCAAAACCAGCAAGCACATAAAAAATTGTTCTCCAAGTAGAAACTGTCAAAATCCAACTGCCAAAACTAGGTGCCAAAATTGGTGCTACTCCTACGATAAGCATTAAAGTTGAAAAAATCTTTGCTGTTTCACTAACTGGAAAAACGTCTCTTACGACTGCTCTACTTACTACCATTCCTACGCAACCGCCCAAAGCCATTATTACTCGCATATAAATAAGCCAGTCAATAGTTGGCGAAACTGCACATCCAATCGAAGCTACAAAAAACACAGCAAGTCCAAATAGCAATGGTTTTCTACGTCCATATTTATCTGTAATCGGGCCATAAAAAAGTTGACCAACACTGATCCCAATAAAATAACTTGTGAGTGAAAATGCAACCTGTGAAATATTTGTACCCAGTCCTGTCGCAATTGCAGGAAACGCTGGCAGGTACATATCGATGCTAAAAGGTGCGATGGCAGAAAGCCCTCCTAATATAAAAAGTAAAGAATATTTTTGTTTTAAAGTCATAAAGATTTGTGCTCGATAATAAAGATTTGCAAATTTACGGCTCGTCTTTAATCTTCTAACGCTTAGCACTCTTAAAGTAATGCCAAAAATGATCTTCTTCTAAGGTTTTATTGCCTGAAATTGTTTCCTTACTTTTACTTCAATAAATATACTCAACGTGACGCTCGATCCACATAGAAAAAATAAACAGTCCGCTCTAACCGAAAAAGGTGGAGTTGTGCGACCTGAAATAAGCAGCTCTATTGTCGCTCAACAAATTATACAAAGTCGACGAAAAGATATTTCTGCTGAAACTATCAGCAACGGAATCCTTGATGCGAACATTTCCATGCTCAGTCGTGGAATTACAATGGTAGAAAGTAGCAATCCGAAACATCTGGAGAAAGCTGCGGCAATTATTTCTACTTGTTTGCCACATTCGGGAAAATCGATTCGAATAGGAATTACTGGTGTTCCTGGTGTTGGGAAAAGTAGTTTTATCGAATCTTTTGGGACTTATCTAACCGCTTTAGGACATAAAGTTGCGGTTCTCGCTGTGGATCCTAGTAGTTCCATTTCGCACGGAAGTATTCTTGGCGACAAAACCCGAATGGAAGAATTGGTAAAAGACAAAAATGCGTATATCAGACCTTCGGCTTCTGGAAGTACGCTTGGCGGTGTCGCTCGCAAAACCCGTGAAAGCATTACACTTTGCGAAGCTTATGGTTTTGATATTATCATTATCGAAACTGTTGGGGTTGGTCAGAGTGAAACTGCCGTGCACAGTATGGTTGACTTTTTTCTTTTATTAAAAATTACTGGCGCAGGCGATGAACTTCAAGGCATCAAACGTGGAATTATGGAAATGGCAGATGCAATCGCCATAAATAAAGCCGATGGAGAAAATCTTCAGAAAGCAAAATTTGCAAAAGTGGAGTTTAATCGTGCCTTGCATTTATTTCCGCGGAAAGCTTCGGGATGGATGCCAAAAGTTACAACCTGCAGCGCCATTACTACAGAGGGAATTGACGATGTTTGGAAAATAATTTCGGATTTCTTTGCGCTTACCAAGGAGAATGATTCCTTCAATCAAAGACGAAAAGAACAAAATCAATATTGGATGATCGAAACAATTGAAGAGCAGTTAAAATCTCTATTCTATCAAGATTCAACTATCAAATTACTGCTTGACGAAAATAAAAAAGCGGTGCTAAACAATGAAATATCACCATTTGCAGCCGCTCAATTAATTCTGGAAAAATATTTCGGCGAAAGCCAAACTCCAAATTAGCTTTGAATTATTCTTCATAAGATTTCACTTCACGATCGTAAAAATCAGTTGCAAGCGAAATCAACATTTCCATTTCTTCGTTTAATTCTCCTTCGTCAAGATCTTCTGCTTCTTCAAGAAATTCCACTTCGTCATCTTTTAGATTGATGATAAAACGTGGGTAATCAAGGTGAATAACAAATATATCATCTGGGAAATCTGTATTGTCTGCAAGTAAAAATTTTGGTAAATCCATAGTAATATTTAAGAATTAAGTATTGGTTCTATTGTGTTTTTTATGATCAGTTTCTTGGTCAATTTCGTAAAGCGAATATACAAAAATATTGCCGCTGCCGTTAGTCCTACAAGAAGTCCTATCCAAACTCCTACCGCTCCCAAGTCGGTATAAATTCCCAAGTAAAAAGAAATCGGAAATCCTAATACCCAGTAGGCGACAAAGGTCATATACATCGGAATTTTCACATCCTGCAATCCGCGCAAAGCGCCCAAAACTACGACCTGAATTCCATCTGAAATTTGAAAAATTGCCGCAATGATTAATAATTTAGATGCAATTCCTACTACTTCAGCATTGGTAAGTCCTTCTTGCACATCATTTGGGTTTAAGAACAGCATTGGTAAAACTTTATGGAAAGCGATAAAAAGTCCTGCGAACAGAAATTCTAAAATAATCGCAAGCAAGAATATCGAACGAGCTACAATCAAAAGTTTTTTATAATCGCCAAGACCTTTCTGATTACTCACACGTATCATTGCCGTAACACTCAAGCCCATTGCAAACATAAATGTGAGCGAAGCCAAGCTTAATGCGACTTGATTTGCTGCCTGACTACTCGCGCCAATTGTTCCGCAAAGCCACACAGATGCTGTAAACAATGCCACTTCAAATAGCATTTGCATTGCTGATGGCGCACCGATTCTCGCAATTTTCCTGAAAAGTTCTTTGCTAACCGTCGATATTTTGAAACCTGTAAAGTATTCCTTTAGCTTTGGATTTTTGGACAGAATGACGTGCATAAAAATCACCATCAAAATTCTCGAAATCACCGTACCAACGGCGGCTCCAAGAATTCCCATCTTTGGAAAAATCCAAATTCCGTAAATTAATAAATAATTTAGGATAACGTGAATGACATTCGCCATAATCATTGCGTACATCGAATATTTTGTCAGCGATAAACCATCAGCAAATTGTTTGTAACCTTGATATATCACAAGTGGAATCAGCGAAAATCCAACCAAATCCAAATACGGCATTGCCATTGCAGTCACTTCTTCAGGCTGATTCAGAAAACCCATCAGCGGTTTTGCGAGAAGCATAATTGCAAAAAGGCCAAATCCCAGTGCGATACAAAGCATCATTCCGTGATGGAAAGCTTCACGCACGCGACCTTTATTTTTGGCAGCATCAGCCTCGGCAATAATTGGCGTAATCGCTGTACTAAATCCAATTCCCACAGACATCGCAATAAACACGAGACTATTCCCTAGAGAGACCGCGGCAAGTTCATTACTTCCCAAACTTCCGACCATTATATTGTCGACGATACCTATAAGTGTATGACCAAGCATTCCTAATATAATAGGATAGGCGAGCTTTAGATTATAAGAGAATTCTTTTGTGTACGTTTTGAAATTCAAAGCTAGAATTTTTTAGCGTGCAAAGGTACAGAAGCGCCGAGACAAATTTTACACAAATCCAACAAATATTTAGAAATATTTGATCTTCAAGCTCTTGGCGTCTCAGCCCCTATATTCGCTAGAAAAAATAGTATTTAAGTGTAAACGAATTCTCAAATAACATAAGAAAATGAACCTATTGGTTGTATATCTTTGCGACAAATTAAACAAACAAACATCAAAACAACATTCACTATGACATTAACAACAAAAATTAAAGGAGCATTTATAGCTCTAGCAGCATTCGCAATTGGCACAACAGCACAAGCACAGGAATCAAATTATAAGCAAAACTTCAAACTAGGAGTTGGTATTAACGCGGGAGTTATGACAGATGATGCTTACGATTTCGCTCTTGGAGCAGATGTACGTTTGCAATACAACTTCTCTAGAAGAACATCTCTTACACTTACTACAGGATTTACAAATCTATTTGTAGACAAATTTGAGCGTCTTGACAATCAAAATCTTCCTGCAAACACAGAATTTAAAGATCTTGGATTTATCCCAGTAAAAGGTGGATTCAAAATTTTCTGGTGGGAAGATCAGTGGTATGCAATGGCCGAAGCAGGTATCGCAATTCCAGTAACAAACGACTATAATAATTCTGTTGGAAACAGTTTAATTTTAAGTCCAAGTATCGGATATGCTACAAAATATGTAGATTTATCATTAAGATATGAGCACTACACAGATTTCCCAACTAGAGATGGCGGAAACGGTGTAGGACAAGTAGCACTAAGATTAGCATACGGATTTAAACTATAATCCAAATAATAAAACCAAATAAAACCAACCAAACCAAAACCAATTAGATTTATCTAACTAACTAATCTAAAACCCAAAACGCCGCTAAACTCAATGTTTAGCGGCGTTTTTTATTTGTCTTCACTCTCCAATTGCCTTCTATAAATCGCAATATTGTCCTGAACTTTCTCGTCCAATTCCGGATTCTGAATATCCGAATGCTTTCGCAATTCCTCCAGCACTACTTTTCCCACAATATACCGGCTCATCTCCTTGTCATCTGCCGGAATCGCGTACCATGGCGCCACATCAGTATTCGTTTTGTCAATTGCCTCCTCATAATATTTCATATAATCCTCCCACAACTTACGTTCTTTTAAGTCACCGACAGAAAATTTCCAGTTATGCTTCTCCTTTTCTAGCCTACGCAACAGCCTTTGTCGCTGCTCTTCCTTGCTTAGATTCAGATAAAATTTGAGAATAATCATTCCGTTGCGAGCCAAATGTTTCTCAAAATTATTAATATCTTCCATTCTCCTATCCCAAAACGCTTGACTCAAATCGTCTACACTTAAAATATTTGGCAAGTTTTCATTCAAAACATATTCTGGATGAACTCTCGTTACAAGTACATTTTCATAGTGAGATCTATTAAAAACGCCAATTTTCCCCTTCTCAGGAAGCGCAATATAATGGCGCCATAAATAATCGTGTTCAAGCTCATTACTCGTCGGAGTTTTAAAGCTATGCACCACTACTCCACGCGGATTTATTTCCTTAAAAACCTCTCGTATCAAGCTATCCTTGCCAGAAGTATCCATTCCCTGCAGCACAATTAACATCGAATATTTGTTGTGCGCATACATCGTATCCTGTAGTTTTTTCAACTTATTTCGCACCTTATTCAGCGCTTCTTCCTTGTCATTAGTACTTAATTCAGACTCCAACAACGTCGGATAATCCACCAGTCTAAAAGGTAATTTTACCTTAAAATCCTCAATATTCACATCTTCCATACATTTGTTTTTTATTAAATGTATATATTTATCTGCTCAATTACAATAATAATTTTCAGGAGCTCAATCCAGCTTTCCTCTGCAATTCCTCACAAAAAAAGCAGTAGTTGCAAAGCCGTACAAAGAGCTTCC
>JBBSRP010000145.1:0-7902 GCA_038242935.1 Flavobacteriales bacterium | reverse complement strand
TGAATAATTTGTTTCAAAAGTATTTACACTATTTTTTATTGTAACTTTACATTTCGATTTTTTTTACTTTTCTTGAAACTTTCAAATATGCCAAACGACTGTATAAGCTATCAGAATTCAGGTTATTTTACACCGATAATGATAGATTACCTAAATCAAAATCCAGAACTTAAATCACTATACAATAGATTTCCAATACTAGAAAACTTCGCAGAGCAGATTTCAGAAAAACACCAGAATTACAATAATGAAATCCGATCAACTCTTGTTGAAGTTTTAAACGAGCAATATCAAAATCTTGATAGGACCGAATTGCTTTCGCAAAATATAGAACTGTTAAAAAGTGATACTACTTTTACAGTTACTACAGGACATCAGCTGAATCTATTTACAGGTCCGCTATATTTCTTGTACAAAATAGTTTCGACTATCAACCTTGCCAAAACTTTAAAAGAAAAATATTCCGAATTTAATTTTGTGCCTATTTACTGGATGGCGACCGAAGATCACGATTTCGAAGAAATTAATTACTTCAATTTCGGAACTTCAAAAGTTGCGTGGAATCGAGAAAGTCAAGGTGCTGTTGGACATTTATCCACAGAAGGACTTGATAAAGTTTTTGAAGAATTTGCCGAGAAACTTGGTCCACAAGACAATTCTGAGAAACTAAAAGAGCTTTTCAAAAAGTCATATTTAGAACACGATAACCTTGCAGATGCGACTCGATATCTTACTAACGAACTTTTTAAAGACCATGGACTTGTAATTCTTGATTCTGATGACCGCCGACTTAAGAAGTATTTTGCTGCTGCCGCCAAAGAAGATCTTCTAAATAACACCAGTTATAAAGAAGTTTCGGCAACCGCGGAACATTTTAAAGATTACAACCTTCAAGTAAATCCACGAGAGATAAATCTATTTTATCTTATTAATAATATCCGTGAAAGGATTATAAAAGAGGAAGACAAATTTATCATCAACAATACCGAAATCTCATTCACAGAATCGGAAATTCTGCAAGAATTAGAACAACATCCAGAGCGTTTTTCGCCAAATGTTGTAATGCGACCTTTGTATCAGGAAATTATTCTTCCTAACCTTACTTATATCGGTGGTGGTGGAGAATTGGCTTATTGGCTGGAGCTAAAGTCTTATTTTAAAGCGGTAAATATTACGTTCCCGATGTTACTGTTGCGAAACTCTGTTTTACTAGCCACTCGAAAACAAGCTGACAAAGCTGATAAATTAGATCTTAGTTGGAAGCAGCTTTTTATGAAGCAGGAAGATTTGAAAAAGGATTTGGCAAAGAAACTTACAGATTTCCCAATCGATTTCTCTGTACAGAAAGAAACTTTAAAAACTCAGTTTGCTGACTTACATCAACTCGCAAACCAAACCGATCCTTCGTTTCTTGGAGCAGTTGCAGCACAAGAAAAGAAGCAAATCAAAGGTTTGGAGAATTTAGAAAAGCGACTATTACAAGCGCAGAAACGCAAGTTTGCAGACGAACTTGATCGTGCGGCGACTTTACAGAATCAATTATTTCCAAATCAAAGTCTACAGGAGCGCAAAGGAAACTTTTCTGAATATTATACGGATTACGGCGATGAACTGATTACCAAACTTATAGAATCATTAAAGCCTTTAGAACAAGAATTTAAGGTGATCGTTCTTTAAATTTTTGAAGTACTTACAAATAAATCAATTTAACCGAGCATATTTAGTTTAAAATACTATTTTTGCAAAAAAATTAAACAAAATGACAACTAACAGAACTTTTACAATGATCAAACCTGATGCTGTTCAAAACGGACACATCGGAGGAATTATAAATATGATTACAGAAGCTGGTTTCAAAATCATTTCTATGAAATTGACTCAACTTACAATCACTGACGCTAAGAAATTTTACGAAGTACACGCAGAAAGACCTTTCTACGGAGAACTGGTTGAATTTATGTCTAGAGGTCCAATCGTTGCTGCTATTCTTGAAAAAAACAATGCAGTAGAAGACTTTAGAGATCTTATTGGAGCTACAAATCCAGCAGATGCAGCAGCAGGAACAATCCGTAAAAAGTACGCTACTTCAATCGGAGAAAACGCAGTACACGGATCTGATAGCAACGAAAATGCAGAGCTAGAAGGTTCTTTCCACTTTGCTGGAAGAGAGCAATTCTAAGAAAATATATTATCTAAAAAAGCCCGTTTTCAATTGAAAATGGGCTTTTTCTATTTTTACTAGTTTGTAAATTACCTTAATACTACTTCTTGCACAACGTCACGACGAAGCTCTTCATTGATCATTTTTACAATCTTATCTTTTCCATAACTCAATTCTGCTCTCAATACGGCCGAAGTTAGTTCAACGTACAAAATTCCGTTTTTAAGCACCAGATTCCGAGTATAAGTATTTACACCATTACCCATCAAACTGCGCCACGCATCCTGTACTACTACTTCATCAATTCCAGTTTGCAATCTATTATCTTGCAAAATCCCTTTTAAAATCTCTCCCACCGTATTCTCATTATTCTCTCTTTTTGCCATACTACTTAACGCTAAACGGAACGTGTCTCTTATATTTATATTGAATTTTTTTCTCGTTTTCTACAGTAAACGAATTTTCATCAAGTTCTATTATATGCTCTTTCCAGTCAGAAAACTCAGTATTATAATGAATAAAAACCTGCTCATTTAGATGCTCAATTCTTATTTTTTCTGAAGGCCCTTTAACAAACGTCCCGTCAAATTGAGGTTTTACTTTCTGCCGACTTCCCGTATCATTTTTAATTTCATAAAGATCAATTATCTCATTCACTTTATAATCCTTGTGATTTCCATCAGCAAAAACTACTTGCTCAATTTCCCAATAACCATTTAGATACTTCACATCGTCAGGAGTAATTTTCTGGGAGCAGCTGCTGCTTATTAAGACGACCGAAAGTAAAAGAAACAATTTTTTCATACGAGGAAATTGAATAATTAAAATAATCTAAATGATTGAAAAAATAAAAGCTAAATAATCTAAAAAAGCGAAAATATCAAAATTAAATAAAATCAAAAATAGACTATGGATCTTATATAAAAATTCAGATTAAAATTTGCGCGGATTGTATTCTGAAAACAGATTAGACCTTAAATTCTTTCCGTCATATAATGAAAATAAACCTATTCCTATGTGATCAGAATTCCACCTTTTTTAGGTAATTATACTAATCCAAATCATTTAGATTTTTTAGATTATTTCGCTTTTTTAGATGCGAAGCCTACTTAAAAAACGAATCCACAAACTCCACTTTATTAAAGACTTGAAGATCATCAATCCCTTCACCTACTCCAATATATCTTACTGGAATCTGAAATTGATCGGAAATTCCAATCACAACTCCACCTTTTGCAGTTCCATCAAGTTTTGTAACGGCTAGTGCTGTTACTTCTGTAGCAACCGTAAAGTGTTTAGCTTGTTCAAAGGCATTTTGACCTGTAGACCCATCCAAAACTAATAAAACTTCGTGAGGCGCATCAACAATTACCTTTTGCATAACACGTTTGACTTTCGTCAGCTCATTCATAAGATTTACCTTATTATGGAGCCTTCCCGCAGTATCGATAATCACCACGTCTGCATTTTGAGTCACCGCAGATTGCAAAGTATCAAAAGCTACAGATGCAGGATCAGATCCCATACTTTGCTTTACAATTGGCACATCACAACGATCTGCCCATATTTGTAATTGATCTATTGCAGCGGCTCTAAAGGTGTCTGCCGCCCCGAGAACAACTTTGTATCCAGCTTTTTTAAACTGCATTGCGAGTTTACCAATAGTAGTTGTTTTCCCAACACCATTTACTCCCACCACCATAATTACATACGGCTTTGGACCTTTCGGAATCACAAATTCCGTTTGATCTTCGGTATTATTTTCAGACAATAAGCCTGCAATTTCTTCTCTCAGAATCTTATTTAACTCGTCAGTTCCCACATATTTATCTTCGGCAACGCGCTCTTCAATTCTTTTTATAATTTTCAGAGTCGTATTCACACCCACATCAGACGACACAAGAACCTCTTCCAGATTGTCGAGAACCTCGTCATCTACTTTGGATTTGCCGGCTACAGCTTTTGTAAGTTTTGAAAAAAAAGTGGTCTTAGATTTCTCTAATCCTTTGTCTAAAGTTTCTTTCTTTTCTGAGGAAAATATTTTTTTGAAAAAATTCATTGCTACACGGCTGAATTAATAATTGCGATCGCTTAAAACTAAGGTCAAATCTAAGCATTTTTGCAGACTTATTTACTGACAAATGTCAGCTGACTGCAAATTAATAAATGATTGGCATTTTCGTCTTCGATTTTTTTTTTGGACGAGCCCTTCGCCAGAAATACTTTCGCTGTAATTAAAATTATATTTTGGCTCAGGTCAGGCTGTCCGCTATATCTTTTCTGTTCTTTCATGCCAGAAAAGGATGCCACTCCCATCCTTCTCGCGAAATCTCGGACTCACAAGAAGTTTCTAGATAATATCAACAAAAAAAATTAAAAAAGATGAATTACATCATTCTCAAAAGTTTTATATTGATTAATAATAGATTACAATTAGCGCTTTACAGTTTGGATAATTAGGTACACTGCTTAAGCTTATCCTTCCCGAATTTTTTAGTAACTACTTCGACTTAGCTAGAGACACGAAGAATTGCAAAATAAAACACCTCCCTTTCAAGTTTGCAATATAGCTCCTAAAGAAGAAGCCAGCAGAATAATATTCAATTAAACTATATCCCCAGAGACAATGTCATAAAGTTAAGGATCAAATAGCTCTTTTGTAATTATTGCAAGTTTTGTATTTTCCTCTTTTCTTGAAAACTCTAAATACTCGTGGTGCACTTCGTCCTGGTCTTATTGGCTCAAGACTTTCTAGAAAAAAACTCTGTAGTTCTATTAATATTTTTTCTGAATTTTTATCAGTAAATAGTTTTACAATTCTGTCCTTCATGCTACCAATACTCACATTTCGATTGATTTTATAAACTAACTCTCTTCCTTTATTTTTTGTTTTAAGTAGCTCTACGCATTGCTTTTCTAGTAAACTTTGGAGATTTTAGCATAAAAATTGCTATCTGAAAATCCTGCTCAATAGATTTTACAGATTGTCCGCTGAACTCCTCCATTTGAGTAATTTTTTTGATAAACCAATACTTTCGATGCCCCAGCGTTTAAAATATAATTCCTTAAAGCAACTGGTTCTAAACTTGTTCTGGTCATATAAAGGATCAAGTGAAAAACTTGGGGAGAAACCTTATCACCGGCAAAAAAAAGAGATTAGATTTTAGATATAGAATTAGCGCAATATTTGTTGCCAGAAGGCATATTGGATTACTTTGAAATTGTAAGCCATAAATCATCAGAAGGTAAGATTCATTTTTACTAGGAAGAAAAGAATGTGCTGCCCAGAGAATACCAATCAGAAATAACCCAATCCAAAGGCTTTTTACCCGAAATAACAGTGGAGGACTTTCCACTAAGAGGTAAATAGCTACTGCTCCATATAAAGCGTAGACGCTGGACTCTTATAAGTATAGGAAAGATTATAAAAAGAGATTGGAATTTAATAGCTACAGGCATTCGGATAACCTACGAGTTCGACTTTTTTTTAAAAGGTAACGCTTGATAATCATGCCGTAAGCGCCAAACGATTTGGCGACTATTATAATATTAACGGTAAAACCCTACAGTACCACTAAAAAACCATCTTAGCGATTTTAAAGACTGGACACAAAAAGAGTATGCAGAAAATTGGTTGCTTTATGGAGAGAACCTTGGCAAATATTTAAGTTTAGATGAAACCTCTGTATCCAACGGCGAACTCTACACGGTTTTGACTAATAAAGAAGCTAATGAAAAGAAAGACAGTGTAGTAGTTATCGTAAAAGGTACAAAAACGAAGGATGTAATAGATGTCCTTAAGAAAATACCAGTGGAAATCAGAAATATGGTCAACGAAGTGACTGTAGATATGGCTGGAAGCATGAACCTGATTGCCAAGGAATCCTTCCCCAAAACAGACATAGTAACCGACAGGTTCGACGGTCAAAAACTGGTTTCAGAAGCAGTTCAGGAACAACGAATCCGATTGAGATGGGAAATTATAGAAGTAGAAAACAAATCCATTGAAGAAGCTCAGAAAAAAGAAGAAATATATAAACCAGAACTTCACACCAACGGAGATACACACAGATAATTGCTATTTAGAAGCCGCTATCTACTATTTAAGTCAAAGACTAAGTGGACCACAAGACAAATTGAACGAGCGGAAATATTGTTTCAGCTTCACCCAATTATTGAAAAAGCCTATGAATTAGCACAAGGACTAAGCTATATCTATGAGAATAATACCGGCAAGGATGTAGCAAGACTAAAATTAGCACATTGGTATGATAAGGTCGAAAAATCTGAATTTAAATCTTTCAATACTATAGCAAGATTCATACAAATGCATTACAAACCCATTTTGAACTATTTTAATAACAGAAGCACCAACGCTTCTGCGGAATCTTTCAATGCGAAAATTAAAGAGTTTCTGAGCTATGTTTAGAGGAGTAAGAGATGTCAAATTCTTCCTCGCCACTATAAAACCATTTTGCACTATTTTAAAAACAGATGTGAGAATGCTTCTGCGGAGTTTTTCAATGCAAAAATTACGAGTTTAGAGCGATATGTAGAGGTGTAAGAGATGTCAGAGATGTAAGATTTTTCCTCGCCGCACAACTAAATTATATACGTAAGATGTGTTGCTCTCTGACAATATTCCTTGATCGGGAGACTATACAAGTATTTTATAGTATTGAATTCTAATAATTCAAAAACAAAGTACTGCGTTGCTTAGCTTCGGGAAAAGATGTAGCGGAGAAGTCCCATAGGGACGATGTTGTTGTAGCCCGCTGCTTTAGCTGCGGGTAAATAAGAATTCGAATATGCAGAAAGTCCCATAGGGACGATGTATAAAGACGCATTAATTGCTCAAAAAGATGTTTGTATTTTTTTGAATGTTACCTAAGCCATTGCTCACAATAAGATTCTATTCAAAACATCTATTGCGAGTTTTATTGTATGGCTTATAATATTTAATTAACGTCGTGTTCCACATCTATCGTTTTATATGGGCCGTCCCGATGGGACTTATTTATCTCATTCATTTCTTTAACCCGCAGTTGAAACTGCGGGCTATAATAAATTCGTCCCGATGGGACTGAACAATTATTTCATAGTATGAAATATACTGATTCACGGATTATAAATTTCTCAAAAAGTTCAATCTTGCAGATAAACACTTTGATAAGACATGGAAGCAACGACAAGGCTTGCCATGCTTCAACAGATTGTCGTCACCAAAAAAAAAGACCCACTTTATGATTCGCACATAACTGCATCTCTTTACTCTATTTTTTAATACCGTATCTGCTTTAGCTTCGGATAAAAATGTAGCGGAGAAGTGCCATAGGGACGATGTTATTGTAGCTCGCTGCTTTAGCTGCGGGTAAATAAGAATTCGAATATACAGTTAAGTCCAGTAGGGACGATGTTATTGTAGCCCGCTGCTTTAGCTGCGGGTAAACAAGAATTCGAATATGCAGAAAGTCCCATAGGGACGATGTTATAAAGACGCATTAATCGCTCAAAAAGATGTTTATCATTTTGAATGTTACCTAAGCCATCACAATAAGACTCTATTCAAAACATTTATTGCGAGTTTTACTGTATGCCTTATAATATTAATTAACGTTGTGTTCCACATCTATCGTTTTATATGGGCCGTCCCGATGGGACTTATTTATCTCATTCATTTCTTTAACCCGCAGTTGAAACTGCGGGCTATAATAAATTCGTCCCGATGGGACTGAACAATT
>JBBSRP010000144.1:0-7934 GCA_038242935.1 Flavobacteriales bacterium | reverse complement strand
CGTTAAATATAATCAAAAGAATGTGGGAAAATCATCAATTTTTGTATACTTTTAAGGCGCTGACAAACATTTACATTTATGAAGAACATTTTTACTAAAGCGACTTTAACCAAGTCAAAAGAAATTTTAAAAGATACCTTTACTGGCTTCCTTGAAGATAAAGGTTTAAAATTAAGCGCTTCACTTTCATATTATACACTTTTTTCTGTAGCACCTCTGCTTCTGCTTATCATTTCGGTAGCAGGAATATTTTTAGGCGCCGATGCTGCGCAGGGCAAACTATTCTCCGAAATTAATGGTCTTTTGGGCGACGAAGCCGCGGCACAAGTACAGGAAGTGATTGCAAATCTTCGACTTAATGGCAAAAGTACAAAGGCTGTCATTATCGGATCTGTAACTTTACTTATTGGTGCTACGACAGTCTTTGGTGAAATTCAGGATTCAATTAACAGTATATGGCGTGTAAAAGCAAAACCAAAAAGAGGATGGGTAAAGATGATAAAAGACAGATTACTGTCTTCATCTCTTATTGTTGTATTAGGATTTTTACTTTTGGTAACTCTTATTGTCAATGGGATTCTTAGTGGGTTAGGAGATTATTTGAGAAATTACATACCAGACATTACAATGGTGGTTTTCAATATTCTCAATATAGTAATCGGATTTGCAGTGATAGCGATTCTATTTGGAACTATTTTTAAAATACTGCCCGACGCTGAAATTGCTTGGAAAGATGTACGAGTTGGTGCATTTTTTACCGCCATCCTATTTATGCTAGGTCGTTATGGAATTAGCTTTTATATAGAAACCGCCGGAACAGCATCTCTGTATGGAGCTGCGGGGTCAATTATAATCATTTTGCTTTGGGTTTATTACACCGCCGCAATATTATACTTAGGTGCCGAATTTACCAGAGCCTACGCAGAACATTCTGGAATAAAAATCATTCCTGCTGAATATGCCGTATATGTAGAATTGACTGAGAAAGAAGTGGAAGGCGAATGCATTAATCTGGGCACTAAAGAAAAAATCGCCAAAGATGGCGAAGATGATGTAAAACGACTGAAAGAATAAACCCTATAAAATCAAAAAAAGGCGCAGTAATCAGAAATGATTACTGCGCTTTTTGATTTATGAACATTTTTATTTTCTAAAAATTATCGCTTCATAAACTATCAATTCAGTCTAATATTCTTGCATCAATACTTCTGCAGGAATATTTAACTTAGAACTTAATTTTCGAATCATACCTAATGTCAGTTTTCGTTGCCGTTAAGTATCTCGCTTACTCGACTTGTAAAACCGGCTGCTTCGGCCAAATCTTTTTGTTTCATTCCCATTTGTTCCATCCGAAATTTAATTGCTTCGATTGGGTCTGGCATTCCTATAGGATAATGTCCCTCTTCGTATTTTTCAACTAGAATAGAAAGTACTTCGGCTTCATCTCCTTCAAGCGTGTCGATTTCTGCGTGGAAAACACCTTCCAATCTTTCTAATGCTTCATTATAATCTCGCTCGGTTTGCGAACCTTGCGGTAAAAAATTATGTTTTCTATGTAGTTAATTCATCTGATCTAAGATTTTTTACCTCAATCGAAAACCTCATCTCAATGCTAGCAAAAGTCTGCGTGAGGGATGGGAACGGCATCCTTTTGCTTACCAAATTATTTCTAGTTTACCGAGAATTTTCTAAGCAAAAGATATAGAGGACAGCCCGGCCCAGAGGGACACGCCCAAATAAAAAACATCAATCACAAAAAAAGCCCTCTCTTTCGAAAAGGCTTTCATTTAAAATTTTTCGAATTGAAATTCTAGAACGGAACTCCGCTGTCGTCATCTTCGAGATTGGACATGCTGCTACCAAAAGCTTCATTGGCAGTTGGCAGCGCTTTCACAGAAAATGGATTGTCGTCGTGATTCATTTTTGATGGTAAATCGTCATAACTTCCGCTGTAGTCCTCGAGATTGTCGAACTTTCCGAGATTTCCGATAAACTTAAGTCGGATATTTTCTAAACTTCCATTACGGTGTTTTGCGATGATAAATTCGGCTTGACCTTGAGTTGGCGACGCATCCTCGTCATCCCACTCTTCAATTTTATAATATTCGGGTCGGTAAATAAACGATACAATATCGGCATCTTGCTCGATAGCTCCCGACTCCCTCAAATCTGAGAGCAGTGGTCTCTTGCTACCAGAAGCTCTATTCTCTACTTGACGAGATAATTGCGACAACGCGATTACGGGAATATTCAACTCCTTGGCAAGGGCTTTTAAATTTCGAGAAATCGTAGAAATCTCCTGCTCTCTGTTTCCGCCACCTTTGCCGTTGCTACCACCGGCAGTCATTAACTGAAGGTAATCGACAATAATCAATTTGATTCCGTGCTGAGAAGCAAGACGTCGTGCTTTTGCTCTAAGGTCAAAAATAGAAAGAGAGGGCGTATCATCAATAAATAACGGCGCTTTTTCAAGATCTTTTACTTTGATAGTTAGTTGCTCCCACTCGTGTTTTTCTAGTTTACCCGTACGAAGTTTTTCTGATGACAGTCCTGTTTCCGAAGAAATAAGACGTGTAATAAGCTGTACAGATGCCATCTCCAGTGAGAATAATGCAACCGGATGTCCAAAGTCAATTGCCACATTTCGAGCCATAGAAAGTACAAAAGCAGTCTTACCCATACCTGGACGTGCGGCGATGATAATTAAGTCACTCGGTTGCCATCCAGAAGTAAGTTTGTCAAGTTTGGTAAATCCTGTCGCAATACCGCTCATCCCCTCTTTTCCTGCAATCTCTTGAATACGAAGTTTGGCTTGGTTGACAAGACTTTGGGCGGTTTCGGAACTCTTTTTTAAGTTCCCTTGAGTTACTTCGTATAGTTTTGATTCGGCTTTGTCCAGCAAATCAAAAACATCTGTTGAATCTTCGTACGACTCTTCGATAATTTCTGATGAAATTCTGATCAAACTACGCTGAATAAATTTTTGAAGGATTATCCTTGCATGGAATTCAACGTGGGCAGATGATGAGATCTTTTGCGTAAGCTGAATAAGGTAGAAATCACCTCCAGCTTGTTCTAATTTACCATCTTTTTTCAATTGAGCCGAAACGGTTAATAAGTCTACTGGCTGTGTGTCTGTAAATAGTTGAGTAATAGCCTCAAAGATAAATTTGTGGGCTTCTTTGTAGAAAGCATCAGGTGTCAGAATATCAATTACGTTATCTGTACCTTTTTTTTCAATCATCATCGCACCTAGCACAGCTTCTTCTAAATCAAGGGCTTGCGGTGGAAGTTTGCCTTTTTCAAGGCTAATAATAGTTGAGCGATCAACTTTTACGGGATTGATATTTTTGAAGTTTTCCATATTGCGAAAGTAGGCATAAATTAAAAATTAAAGCCTGATAGTTATCATTTTGAACTGTTGATAAATTACGATTTTTTGTTGATAAAGCAAAAAAAATCCGAAACCAAAGGCGTCGGATTATTTTAACATAAGTGGTGGATCTAATCTCTATATTCCCCCATATTGCTGTATTTTGTCATACGTTTGTTAATCAAATCTTTTGTTGATAAGTCTTTCAACTGATCGTATGCTTTCAAAATATATTTCTCTGTAGTTGCAAATGTCGTTTCTCTATCGTAATGGGCTCCACCAAGTGGTTCTGGAATGATTTCGTCCACTAATTTTTGCTTTTTCATATCTGTTGAAGTCAGCTTCAAAGCGTCTGCTGCGCGCTCTTTGTAATCCCAGCTTTTCCAAAGAATCGAAGAACATGATTCAGGTGAAATAACAGAATACCAAGTATTTTCTAACATATATACTCTATCTCCCACGCCAATTCCCAAAGCTCCACCCGATGCACCTTCACCAATGATAATAGTAATGATAGGAGTTTTAAGTCCCATCATTTCAAAAATATTTCGAGCGATCGCTTCTCCTTGTCCGCGCTCTTCAGCTTCTAGACCAGGATATGCTCCAGGAGTATCAATTAAAGTCAAAACAGGGATGTTAAATTTCTCTGCCATCTTCATCAAACGCAAAGCTTTTCTGTACCCTTCTGGATTTGCCATTCCAAAATTACGATGCTGACGTGTCTTTGTATTATGACCTTTCTGCTGACCGATAATCATAAATGACTGATCGCCAATTTTTCCAAGACCACCCACCATCGCTTTGTCATCTTTGAAATTTCTGTCGCCAAAAAGTTCTAAGAAAGTATCTCCGCACAATGCTTTGATATAATCTAAAGTATAAGGTCTACTTGGATGACGAGACAACTGTACTCGCTGCCAAGCCGTTAGGTTCTTATATATATTCTTTTTCGTTTCTTCCAGCTTTTTCTCAATCTGCTTGCAGGTGTTTGTAACATCTACATCGGATTCGCTACCAATGATTTCGCATTTGCTCAATTGGTCTTGCAACTCTTTTACAGGAAGCTCAAAATCTAAATATTCCATAGTATCTGTGCAGTTTAAAAAATTTTGTTCAGAAGGCAAAGATAAAATTTATAATCGTCTATTAAACGAAATCTTTGTCTTTACTGATAATTTATTTAGTTAGTGGAAATCGACCGAAAATTATGTTGTGATTCTCAGTTTCTTTTCCGCTCGATTTTTTACGATACCATTCAAAATTACGGTGATTAGAATCACTACTGCTCCTATATAAAAAGGAACACTCATCTTCTCACTTTCTCCTAAAATAAAGAAGGCTAAAATGATTCCATACACAGGTTCAAGATTTGTAGTTAGCATAACGGTGTAGGGTGATAATTCTCTCATAACTTCAACCGAGGCGGTAAAAGCATAAGCCGTGCATACAGAAGATAGTAAAATTATGTAAAACCAGTCAGTAGCTCCTACATTGAAGAAACCTGTCACAAATTTCCCAGCAAATAAAAGATAGATAGTAACAAAGGCAAAACCGGCAAAAAACTCATAAGTTGAGATAACTACCGCGTCATGTTTCTTGATCAATTTTCCGTTAAACAACGTGAACGTTACTCCAACAAATACAGAAAACAAAGCACTTAGTATTCCTTCGAGATAATGAATTTCGACTTGCATAATAATAGATAGCCCGCCAATAATTACCAGCCCAAATACAACTTCGTACCACAGCATCCTTCTTTTATAGACTATTGGTTCTAATATGGAGGCAAAGAACGCTCCCATAGAAAACATTGCAAGCGTAATTGAAACATTAGAAATATTTATGGCTCTAAAGAAGAATATCCAATGTATGGCAATCAGAAAACCGACAAATATAATTTTCGCGGCTTCTTTCATTGGCAACTTTAAAGGCTTCTTTTTTACTATAGCATAAACCAGCAGAAATAGACCTGCGAGGCCCATCCTATACCAAACCAGTGCCGCTTCACGAACGGAAATCAGCTCTCCTAATACGGCAGTGAAACCCCAAATAAAAACAATAAGATGAAGAAGTAAATAACTTTTAAGATTACTTTTTTGCATTACGTAACAAAATAATAGCTAAAATTCCGAAGACAATATTTGGAATCCAAACTGCGATGATTGGTGGAAAAGTTGATTTCTCGGCTAGAGTACCGAAAATTTTATCGAAAAATATAAATGCAAAGGCTAGTAAAATACCAACTGCAAGATTGGCTCCCATTCCGCCACGTCTCTTCATGGAAGAAACTGCCACAGCAATAATGGTAAGAATAAATGCAGAAACTGGTATACTGTATTTTTTATAGAGAACGACGAGATAAACATTGATATTCTTGCTACCGCGTAGTCTTTCTTTGGCAATAAACTTATTAAGATCTCCCAAAGTCAGCGTTTCGGCAACATAGTAAACAGGGGTTAGATCTTCGAGATCAAAAGTAAAAGTAGTGTCTTTTTTAACGCCCGATTCTATCCTATCTCCTAGCTCACCCACAATCCGTTTATTGTAGTTAAACATAGTATAAGTACTGTCTTTAGGATGCCAAACAAGTCTGCCTGCTGAAATTTTTGTTTTCAGTTGCTCACCATCAAACTGCTCGTACGAAAAGTTAATAGCTACCTTAGTATCTTGATTAAAATTTCCAACATACAAAAATTCTGTGTCGCTTACTTGCTTAAAGACATTGCTGTCATCTCGAGTGGTAGAAGATTTATTAAGATAAGCATATCGGAAAGAGTTGAATCCTGCACTCGCTTTTGGCACTATAAAAAATCCCATTATCAACGCAAATACTGACACGATGGTCGCACCTATAATATAAGGACGCAAAAACCGTGTAAAAGAAATTCCAGAACTTAGAATTGCGATAATTTCTGTATTATTGGCAAGTTTTGAAGTAAACCAGATTACAGATAAGAATAAAAATATTGGAAAAAGAATATTTGCAAAATAGATCGTAAAATCTAAGTAGTACTGTGCGATTTCTAGAAACGGTACTTTATTCTCGAGCATTCTGTTTACCTTTTCGGAAACGTCTATAACGATACCAATAGGAATAAACATCAACAACATCACAGAGAATGTCGCCAAATACCTTTTAAGAATATACCAATCTATTATTTTCATTCTGCGATAAAATTATACAAACAATTTCGAATTATAAACGCTGTCCCATTTGCTGAACCATCTTATTTTTCCAAGCAGTAAAATCGCCTGCCAAAATTCTAGTTCGAGCCTCGCGCACAAGCCACATATAAAACCCTAGATTGTGAATAGTTGCTATCTGTTTGCCAAGATATTCATTTGCAGCGAATAGGTGACGAACATACGCCTTTGTATATTCAGTATCTACAAAAGTGTGTCCCATCTCGTCAAGCGGCGAAAAATCGTCTTCCCACTTTTTATTTTTGATATTGATCGTTCCGTACGCCGTAAAGAGCATTCCGTTACGAGCATTTCGTGTTGGCATTACACAGTCAAACATATCAATTCCCAAAGCGATGTTTTCAAGAATATTGATTGGAGTTCCAACACCCATCAAATATCTAGGTTTATCTTCTGGCAAGATTTCGCAAACAACTTCTGTCATTGCATACATTTCTTCTGCTGGCTCTCCTACAGAAAGTCCTCCAATTGCATTTCCTTGTTGATTTGAATTTGCAATGTATTCTGCAGATTGTCTACGCAAATCTTTATAAGTACTTCCCTGAACAATCGGGAAGAATGTTTGTTCGTAACCGTATTTAAAGGGAAGATTGTCCACATGTTTGATACATCTGTCCAACCATCTATGGGTCATGTGCATACTGCGCTTTGCATAATTAAAGTCGCAAGGGTAAGGGGTACACTCATCAAAAGCCATAATGATATCAGCACCAATTGTGCGTTGAATTTCCATTACGTTTTCAGGTGTAAAGAAGTGGTAAGATCCGTCGATATGTGATTTGAACTTTACTCCTTCTTCCTTAATTTTTCTGTTTGCTGAAAGGGAATAGACTTGGTATCCACCGCTATCAGTCAAGATATTGCTATCCCAATTCATGAATTTATGCAAACCTCCGGCTTTTTCCAAAATTGCTGTCTGTGGACGAAGGTAAAGATGGTACGTATTACCAAGAATAATATCTGGCTTTATGTCTTCTTTTAGTTCTCGTTGATGCACTCCTTTCACAGAAGCAACAGTTCCAACAGGCATAAAAATAGGGGTTTCGATAACACCGTGGTCGGTAGTAATTTTTCCGGCACGTGCTTTTGAGGCAGCATCTTTCTGAATCAGGTCAAACTTCATAGTAACATTTTTCTGGCGGCAAAGATAAAAGAATTAGATTTCAAGAAATGGCTATTCAACTTATATTTAACCAAGGATTATCAAATAACAGGACATATTGTTGAATTTTGTTGCATAATCAAGCTTATCAAGTACTTGTGTTTAATAACTTATGATAAATTTGAAATGAACCGTATTACTAAAACCATTTTATGTTTTTATCTTTGCAGCAGTTTAACTTTAGAAAACAAGATG
>JBBSRP010000143.1:0-8001 GCA_038242935.1 Flavobacteriales bacterium | reverse complement strand
TATTTTTGAACCTTAACATAAGATTAAATTATGTTTTAAATATTCAGTGTATGCAGATAATCAAACTTAATGCCATTCCCTCGACAAATGATTACCTTAAGGAGCTTATTCAAGCTGGAAAGCTTGAAAGTTTTACCTGCGTTGTTGCTAGAAATCAGACAAAAGGACGTGGACAAATGGGTGCAGAGTGGAGTGCTGACGAAGGTAAAAACCTGACATTTAGCATATATATAGAGAACGTGATTTTTAATATTGCGGAAATTTATCTCCTTAATGTTGCGGTAGCTGTTAGCATTTACAACGTATTGATAAATAAAGATATATCAAAACTATCTGTAAAATGGCCTAACGACATAATGGCAGACAATAAAAAGATTGGTGGTATTTTGATAGAAAATAGTATTAGAGGAGATGGAAGTATTACTTCGATCGTTGGAATTGGCGTAAATGTGAATCAGACGAAGTTTGATAATATGCCAACTGCCACTTCAATGGCGATAGTAGCTTCCAAAATTTATGATATAGAAAAACTATTACAGGAAATAGTCACCGAACTTTCAAAAGTAATTCTTTCGATGAAAAATAGTGCTGCCATTTTATGGACTGTTTATAAATCTCACTTATTTAAAAAAGATGTACCAATGGCATTTGAAATGGTAAGCGGTGATAGACTGATGGGTATCATCAGAGATGTTAGTGATCAAGGTTTATTGATTGTTGAGCACGAGAATGAAAGTCGGCACTCTTACAATATTAAAGAAATAAAAATGCTTTACTAAAAAGTAAATTTTAGTAAAGCATTTTAAGAGTATTTATATGAATTTACAATTTGGCCATATTCGAAGAAATAGATTCCATAAATTTTGTAATTGGGCCTTTTATCATCATAGCCATCATGGCATTAAATTTTCCTTCAAAATCTAATTGTACGTCAGTGGTGCTTTGAGAAACTTCTGTCAAATTTGCAATTAAAGAGAATGACATCTTTTCGTTCGCAGATTCAAGAACAAGTTTACTATTTGGAATCCTCTCTTTTACTCTAAGTTCGATTTCTGGCATTCCCTTCAACGAAAACTTAAATGTTTCTGGATTGATGATTTCAAATTTTTGAAGATTACTCGGCATCAGTTTTTCAAAATTTTCAATGTTTGACAATGAATTGAAAATACTTTCAGCTGATTTTTCTACAGTGGTCTTTGGAGTTTCTATATTCATAATAATGATAACTTTAATATTAAATAGTATTATACAGTGGCTTCCCAATTTGCAGGATCTTTATTCCAAGCCTCTAATGCCGTTAATTCTTCTTCGGTAATATATCTTTTAGCTACAGCTAATGGCAGAAGGTAATCATAATTACTCAGCGTAAAAAGGTCAACTTTCGCATTTTTGAAGTTTTCTGTAGCGGTATCGAAGCCATAACTAAATATGGCAACCATTCCTTTTACATTTGCACCAGCTTCTCTAAGTGCTGCAACTGCATTAAGACTAGAATTTCCGGTGCTAATGAGATCTTCTATAACAACAACGTTTTGTCCTTTTTGCAAAAAACCTTCTATCTGATTAAGACGTCCATGTTTTTTGGCTTCTGGTCTTACGTATACAAACGGAAGTCCCATATATTCGGCTACCAAAACACCAATACCAATAGCGCCTGTGGCGACACCCGCAATGACATCTGGCTTTCCAAATTGTTTTTCAATATTCTTTGCAAAAGACTCACGAATATAATTTCGGATAGGTGGAAATGACAGTGTCATTCGGTTATCACAGTATATTGGAGAGTTCCATCCTGAAGCCCATGTAAAAGGATTTCTAGGATTCAATTTAATTGCATTTATTTGCAGAAGTAGTTCGGCAGTTTTCTCGGCTGTATCTTTATTAAAAATCATAGTACAAATGTATAAAGTTTTCGTAAACGACAAGCCTCTTTTTCTCACAAATGAGATAATAAAAGAAACAGATTTTCAGATGTTCCTTTTGGAAAGCGTCGATATCAAACAATTGGTTTCAAAAATGCATCATAATAAGATTCAAAAAGCGTATTTATATCATTCTGATGCAAAAGAAATCATGAAAGTTCTTAAATCTAAAATTCCGGTGCAGAAGGCTGGCGGAGGACTGGTGTACAATGATGATGGCGATGTTTTATTCATCTTTCGCAACGGAAAATGGGATTTGCCGAAAGGCGGGACTGAAAAAGGGGAGGACATTGAAGAAACCGCTATTCGCGAAGTTGAAGAAGAAACAGGAGTTAAGGGACTCAAGATTACCAATAGATTGCAAAAAACTTATCATATTTTTAAACGGAATGGAGATTACAAATTAAAAATAACTCATTGGTTTGAAATGCATACCGATTATGAAGGCAAACTCGTAGGTCAACTTGATGAAGGTATTGATAAAGTGGAGTGGATTAGTCCAAATCACTTTGAGGATGTACTTTCCAATTCGTATGAAAACATCAAATTACTGTTTCTTTAACACTACTTTATTGCGAAAAGTATTGTGCAATTCAGTTTTTTGCGTATTTTAGCGAATTATTATAAATAACAAAATTTAAATTTATTATGAAAAAAATTACTCTAGGTTTATTTTTACTTTGTGCTTCATTTGGAGTTCAAGCACAAGATTTCTCTCAAACTACATCTAATGTCGTTGTTGCAGAAACATCTGCGGCATGTGGAGTTGCAACTGGTGGAATAAGAGCTTCAAACTATTATAGAGCTTTTAACCTACCAGATTTAGGAGTAACTGCTGATTACGGAGTTGCCAATATCATTTTTGGAATTGAAAATACTAATGGTGAAGTCGAAATGACCGTAAAACTTTATGCTACAACTGCTAACTTTCCAACTGGTTTCACATTAGTTCCTGGTCCACAATATAATATGATTGGTACTGCGACAGTAACAGTTGATGAAACAGATGTCTTAGGATTGGTAACAGTTCCTTTTACAGATGCAATAGTTCCTGTGGGAAGTAAATTAGTTGTCGAAATATCACATGAAGATACAGATGTTAATATTTACATCGGAGCAAACTCGTTAGGACAAACAACTACTGGTTACTTATCTGCCGACGGATGTGGAATCGCAGCGCCAACACCATTCTCTGGAGTAGGTTTTGCAGATACTCACCTTATTTTGAACGTTACTGGTAACGCATTATCAGTAAAAAATAATGCTTTAGATCAAGTTTCAGTTTATCCTAACCCAACTAGCGGAATCGTTCAAGTTAACCTTCCAGCTACAGTGGAAATTCTTTCTGTTTCAGTAAGTGATCTTTCTGGAAAACAAATGAATGCTAATGTTTCAGGTACTACTGTTGACATGTCAAACTTCGCATCAGGAGTTTACATGATTAATGTAAATACAACTGAAGGAAATCTTGTTAGAAAAGTTATCAAAAACTAATTCGAACAAACCTTAATATCTAAACCGCTTAATTAATTAAGCGGTTTTTTTTGTTTTTATATTTTTCTTCGAAACTTCCTTACTAAATTTGCGACATGAATAATAATGTACACTCCAATAATATACTGCTTAATTTAGGCATAGAAGAACTTAACGAAATGCAGGAAATTGCTCAAGAAGCAATTCTTGATAGCAGCGATGTTCTTTTATTATCACCGACAGGATCGGGCAAAACACTTGCTTTTTTACTTCCGATTTTTCAAAATTTAAGTGAAGAATCGACTAAAGTTCAATGTTTGATTCTAGTTCCTTCACGTGAATTAGCCTTGCAAATTGAGCAAGTTTGGAAAAAAATGGGAACTTCTTTTAAAGTAAATACCTGCTACGGAGGTCACTCTATAGAAACTGAAATCAAGAATCTCAGCAATCCACCAGCTGTACTTATCGGTACTCCAGGTAGAGTTGCCGATCATATAGATCGCGGTACTTTTGAAACAGATTCTATCAAAACGCTAATTCTAGATGAATTTGATAAGTCTCTACAACTTGGTTTTCACGAGCAAATGTCTTTTATTATTGCGCGTTTACCAAAGGTTAATAAGAGAGTAATGGTTTCTGCAACCGATGGAATCGAAATTCCAAAATACACAAAGGTTCACAAACCAGTCGTTTTAAACTTCCTCACTGATGACGAAGATGACACCAATCTTGCTACAAAACTTGTAGTATCGCCAGAGAAAGATAAACTGGAAACATTATTCAATTTAATCTGTAGTTTCAAATCTGAGTCTGCAATTATTTTCTGCAATCACAGAGATGCTGCCGAACGTATTAGTGATTTGTTAAATGAAAAAGGTATTAGCGTAACCTATTACCACGGCGGAATGGATCAGGATGAGCGCGAGAGAGCACTGATTCAGTTTAGAAATGGAAGTGTTCGTTATCTTGTAACAACAGATTTGGCTGCCAGAGGATTGGATATTCCAGATATGAAACACGTTGTTCACTATCATTTACCATCAAAAGTTGATGAATATACACATCGTAATGGTCGTACGGCAAGGATGACTGCATCTGGTACAGCTTATATTCTTTATAACGAATCTGAAAAAAAAGCGGATTATTTAGATTATAAAATGCCAACTTTAGATGTAAAAAATTCTACTACTGTACCTAAAGCGCCTGAATATAAAACTGTTTATATCAGTGGAGGTAAAAAGAATAAGCTAAATAAAATTGATATTGTTGGTTTCTTCGGACAAGTAGGCGGTTTAGAAAAAGCGGATATCGGAATAATTGAAGTAAAAGATTTTATTTCTTTTGTTGCAGTAAAATCTTCAAAAGTGTCGAATTTGCTAATTGCTATTCGTGATAAAAAGATGAAAGGCAAGAAATACAAAATCGAAGTTGCTAGAAATGTAGTAAAGAAAGAGGAATAATTCTTCGTAAACCATCAATCTTCTAAAGATATAATGGTAATTTTAATCAAATCAAAAACGGTTTGCAATTTTATTGCAAACCGTTTTTGATTGTAATGATTTGTCTTCTTAAAGTTTCTTCACATACTGTGTTATAATCACAATTTGCTGTCCGTCAACACGACCTTCAATAAAAGTTTCGTTTTCATGATCCAATCGAATATTACGAACTGCCGTTCCTTGCTTCGCAACCATACTTGAACCTTTTACTTTTAAATCTTTAATAAGTACCACAGAATCTCCTGTGTTCAGGATCACTCCATTGCTGTCGCGGTGGATCAATTTGTTTTCGTCTTCTTCGCCTTCAGCAGTAGCTTTTGCCCATTCTAGAGTCTCCTCGTCCATATAGATCTGCTCTGCCAATTCGTGATTGCCAAAACGTTTCAAAAGTCGGTAAGACATTACTTGCACAGGAATATGCTCGCTCCACATACTATCATTTAAACATCTCCAGTGATTTGCGTCAGCGCTTTCTGGATTTTCAATTTGATCGATACAAGTGCTACACAAGTAAATGCTTTCGTCAATTCCCGCCTTTTTCTGTGGAAGGATATCGTATTGTTTCAAATTTTCTATAGATCCACACAGTTCGCAAGCACCATTACTGCGTTTGTTTAATTCTCTTTCTAAGTTCATTCTTAAGTAATTTATATCCGCTTTAATTTCGAGCGGGAGTTCTATTTAATATTTGTACGTACTGCCTTAGGCACAAGTAATTTATAATCGCCGCCATTTCTTATAACATCACGAACGATACTTGAACTAATAAAAGAAGTATTCGCTGCCGTTAACAAGAAAACAGTTTCAATTTTTGAAAGTGTTCTATTTGTGTGAGCAATCGCTTTTTCAAATTCAAAATCAGCAGGATTTCGCAATCCACGTAATATAAATCCCGCATCCATTTTCTTACAGAGATCAATTGTAAGACCGGTGTAATCTACAATCTTGATATTTGGAACGTCCTTAAAAGTCTCTTCCAAAAATTTTTTACGCTCTTCAAGTGTAAACATATATTTCTTTTCGGCATTTACACCTATCGCAACAATTATTTCGTCAAATAAAGGAAGTCCACGATTGATTATATCTAAATGCCCTAAAGTTACTGGATCAAACGATCCTGGAAAAACTGCTTTTTTCATTTCGTATGTATTTTAGTGCTATATATTTATTCTTCGCAAATGCATTTTGTTATGCTGCCTACAATCTAGAGTTTCGGTTTTTAACGATATCAAACACTTTGATGCCATTGGCAATGGCATAGTCAGACAAACTTGAGTCTGATGTAATTAATAGTTCGCATTCTTTTGCTAAATTTAATAGTAGCGAATCTGTTAAACCTAAATCGTAAAAACTATGACTATTAATGGCTATCAGTGAACTCATAAATTGCTCAGAGGATTCTTTTATAATTTTTGTAATCTTTAAGATATATTGGTATTTATGCTCGCCAGTAAAATTATTTAGTAAGTTGTCTACTTCAGTCCATACGTTTGGTAACACAATTAAATTTTCAAAATTGACGACAACTGAAAGTAAATCGTAATAATCTTACTCTTCATAAATAGAAGTACGTTTGTGCATATCGATTATTTTAGAATCAATTTGACCAAGAATTAAAATGATTAATGCATTTGTATCAATTAAAATCATTATTTATTATTGAAGATATACAAACCAACAATTTCTTTATTTGAATCAATGATTAGCTTTTTGTACATTCTTAGATATTCAAAATCAGATGAAATTGCGGTCAATGCAATTGATCTTTTGTTGGTGTTTTCAACTAAATATGAAACAACAATTTCCCATTCATTTTGATCTTCTTTAAATACAGCTTGTTCTAATCTGAAATCGGGATTGTCTAATGTTGATAGATCTTTTAATTCAGTTTTGGTTATTTCAATTAACCCTTTTAAAGTTAAATTTGCATTTTTTTGCATCTTATAAAATTGTTTAATTAATATCTAAAGTACTCTTTTATAATTATTTTTTCAAGCCAAAATGATACTATCCAAATGCCCTAAAGTTACTGGATCAAACGATCCTGGAAAAACTGCTTTTTTCATTTTGTATATATTTTATTAGACATTTCGTTTTGTTCGGATTGCTTCAACCCATTCATCTTTTTTACAAATTTGACAAATCGCTTTTGCGGTTTCAAGTTCTTGAACATTTCCGCAGTTCGCACAAGCATAAATTCCTTCGTGCGGAATATCTTTTGTTTTTGCAAGAAATAGATGTGGAAGAATCGGCAAACCGTATTTGATAGAATTTTCGTCGCAAAAAAAGATACTTACATCCCCAGTTGTTTCTAGATACGCATATTCAATTTGCCCAAGATGCGATACTGATTGCTGTCGAAGTTCTGAGAAAAATTCATCTTGCGCGAGGGATTCCTTTTTAAAAGTATCAACTACGAATTTTCCATGTTCAATAAGGCATTCAGTTTTGCCTTCCATAAAATGTTCAAATCTTTTACTTTTTCCTGTGAGCCAAGTCACAAAGCGATAGCTTAAAATTACTACAAGAAAAACTGTAAATGCTGGGAGAATAGCAACATCTTCATAAAACATGGGATCTCCTGCGGCAGAACCTAAAGCAATAATTATTACAGTTTCAAATACAGACAGTTCTCGAACTCCTCGTTTTCCAGTAAGCTTTAAAGTTAATAGCAAAACCACAAACATTATAAATGTGCGAAAAGCAACTTCAAATAAAAAACCAAATGACTTATCGTCAAGAAAAATCTGCTTCAAGTCCAGTAGCTCCATCTCTTAGTTTTTTAATGCCATCTCAATACTATTCGAAAATAGCTGCTCTAGTGAAATTCCCGCTTTTTCTGCTTGCTGTGGCAAAAGACTTTCGGTTGTAAGTCCCGGCACCGTATTCACTTCTAGCAAATGAGGTTCGTCATTAACAATTATAAATTCGCTACGGCTAAAACCCTCCATTTTTAAAATTTCGTATATTCTTTTTGAGATTTTCTGAATCTTTAAAGTCATCTCATCAGAAATTCTCGCCGGAGTTATTTCTTGGGATTTACCCAAATATTTTGCTTCGTAATCAAAGAATTCATTCTCGGATACAATCTCCGTAACTGGCAAAAC
>JBBSRP010000142.1:0-8194 GCA_038242935.1 Flavobacteriales bacterium | reverse complement strand
CAACATTGCCGTTTCTTCGTCAAAATCATCGTGTTGGGTCGAAATCACAATTGCTTTGATACAATTTGGATGATTATTGTCTTCATACTCCAATGTTACTTGAGATTTTGCATCTGGACGCAAATAAGTAATTTCAGAATTCTCTCTTCGGATTTCTGCTAATTCTTGAAGCAATTTGTGAGATAAATCAAGTGCCAATGGCATATAGCTCGCAGTTTCGTCAGTAGCATAGCCAAACATCATTCCCTGATCTCCGGCACCTTGCTCTTCTGGAGTTGTCCTGTCGACACCTTGATTGATGTCTTGTGATTGCTCGTGAATTGCCGAAAGGATTCCGCAAGAGTTCGCATCAAACATATATTCGCTTTTTGTGTAACCAATTTTTCTGATTACTTCGCGGGCAATAGATTGAACGTCAAGATATGTTTTAGATTTTACTTCACCGGCAAGAATTACTTGGCCGGTTGTAACAAGAGTTTCGCAAGCTACTTTTGAATTAGGATCAAAAGCTAAAAAATTATCGATTAATGCGTCTGAAATTTGATCTGCAATTTTATCAGGATGTCCTTCGCTAACAGATTCTGACGTGAATAAATAAGCCATAATACTAGTATTTTTTAATAAATTAAAATCGAGAAAAATACTAAATTGCAGGGATACTAAAGGAGGGATTTCTGCTTTAGCATTTTTTACGATACTCAATATGAGCATCAGAGGTTGCAATCAGTTCAAATTTTTCCTCTCAATTTGTGCTGCAAAGATAGAAAAGCTAAAAGTATTAAAGCTTATTTTTTAGTTTATTTTATTGTGTCTTAACAACTGAATTTTATAAAAAAATATAGTGAGAGTTTTTAATACTCAATTCAAATTGATATATTTGACTTTCAATAACAAACAAAAAAAACTTATTATGAAAAAAACATTACTATGTGTTGGTCTTTTTTTAGGCTCACTACTTACTGCAAACGCTCAAGTTATCTTTACTGATGATTTCAATGATAAAGACGTATCAGACTGGACTTTAATCGATGCTGATGGTGACGGATTCAATTGGGCTGATATTTGGCAGGTTACAGATGGTGGAATTCCACCAATTCCAGCAACGCCAGTATCTCTTATATCTAGATCTTGGCAAGGAGTTGCACTTACTCCAGATAATTGGGCTATTACGCCTGCAATTATTATTCCTGCAGGAGAGGGCGCGGTTAATTTAACTTGGAAAGCACAAGCAGCAGCTGCAAGTTTTTATACAGAAAAATATGGTGTATATGTAGCAACATCTGCAAGTCCTGCTGATCTTTTAGCATCTACAGTAAAATGGGTAGGAATTCACGATGGTGGAGTTGCGGGTACAGTTATTAATAAAACTTTAGATGTATCTAGCTTCGCTGGTCAGACTATATATATTGCTTTCAGACATTTTGACGTGACAGATAAAGATTTCTTGTCTATCGATGATGTTACTGTTACTAAAACTCTTTCTACAGAAAGTTTCTTTAAATCAAACTTCGCAGTATATCCAAACCCTGCAAGTTCTGTATTAAACATTACTTCTAGTAATAATGCTGCTATCAACGCTGCATCTATTACTGACATTAACGGTCGTACAGTAAAAACTGTTTCTTTAAATGCAGTTTCTGAAGCACAAATTAATATTTCAGACCTTAAAACAGGAGTTTATTTCCTAAATGTAACTTCTGATGCTGGTACAGGAACTAGCAAAATCGTTAAAAAATAATCTATTTATTTCTTAATTGAATATTAGAAATCCCGCTCTATTGTTGAGCGGGATTTTTTTTGTGTCAAATTTTCTTCGGGTTAACCAATGAGTTAACTAAAAGCTCTTTAATTTTTTTTTGGGCGAGACCTTTCGCCTGAACTTTCTCGTTAAAGTTGAAATAGTTTTGTGGCTCAGGTCGGGCTGTCTGTTCCCAATCTTTGTCGTAACTTTTGCTCCGCAAAGCCACAACAAAGGATTTGCTTCGCCAGTTCGCAAAAGCTCAGGTCTACGACCATCCCTCTCGCAAAATCTACGTTCACAACAACTAATGTTTTTGTAGAAGTTATAAAAAAACAAGAAACTTCTGCATTGTTATAATCACAATTATTACAAGAATAATTTTAAAATCTTTTAAATCCTTCGAGGGTACAAAAACATCAATTTTACAGCAATAATATCTTCGATTGCTATGGCAAATGAAGATTAATATAATTAGAAACAATATATTTGCGCGTTTCTTAGAATTATGAAAATCCTTATTTCCCTACTTTGCTTTTTACTTTCAACAGCTGCAATTGCTCAATTCTCTGAGCATTCGTATACTGCCGAAGTCAATGGTTTTCGAGGCAATATTATGCTGCATTCGCCAGATATGCATCATTTAATAACAGATCATCCAACGGGAACAATCATTTCTATTTTAAAAAAAACGGATGGTTCAGAAGAGTGGCACTCAATTTATAATTATCCTGAATATGGAGGTTATTTTCTGCATCAAGATTTCAAAAATCAGTTTCTAGGAAAGAATTACGCTATAGGATTGCAGTACAATTTCTATTTTTTGAATCGCAATTTACAGTTCAAAGTTTCGCAAGGACTTGCTATGACTACTCGCAAGCACGACAACGAGACAAATTATAAAAATAATGCGTTCGGGACAAGATTTATGGAGAATACCAATTTTGGTGTGGCTTACAGCAAACAAAATGTTTTTGAAGGTTTTGGTCTGCGGGCAGGATTCTTGTTTACACATTTCTCAAACGGAAAAATCAAGTCGCCAAATTCAGGTGTCAATACCTATAATCTCGATGTCGGCGTGACTTACGATTTCGGAAGAAAACTAGAATATCTGCCAAAAGTCGATTCGGTAAAAGTCGATTTCTCTGAGCATATCAAGTACAATATAATTCTGCGATCTGGAATTAATGAAAGTTATGTCATCAACAGCGGTCAAAAACCGTTTTTTCATATTGCCACTTATGCAGATAAGCGGTTGAATCGAAAAAGTGCGCTGCAATTCGGAACCGATTTGTTTTTGACATTGTCGCAAAAAGAAATTATCACATACAAATCCGTGTCTTATGAAGAACTGAATGTTTCTCCAGATTTAGATTATAAGAGAGTTGGAGTCTTTGTGGGCCACGAGTTATTTATTAACAGACTTTCGGTCGAAACGCAAGTAGGTTATTATCTTTATGATCAGCTCAAAGCCGATGGTGCAATTTACGATCGGGTAGGTCTCAAATATTATATTAGTCCCAAAATTTTTGCTGGAGTAGGGGTTAAGACGCACGGCTTTCTTGCCGAGGCGATGGAATTTTCAATTGGTGTAAGACTGTAATTTATGAAATCAATTTACAACATATTAATTTTTCTTCTCGTTTTTGCATCCTGCGAAAATCCTTCAGATTGTTTTGAAAATGCTGGAAAGATGACGAGCAAAGATATTGCAGTAACTCCATTTTCTACGATTGTGATCAACCACGGGATTGCCGCAATAATTACGCAAGGCGATGAATTTTCTCTAACTATTGATGCACCAGAAAATCTTATTTCAGATATTAGAGTAGAAATTATAGATGGTATTCTCAAGATTTCAGATAATACCTCGTGCAATTTTACTAGGAAATACGGACTTACAACCGTACATATAACTGCGCCGAATCTTGTCGAAATTCATTCGCAAACAGAAAAGAATATTAGTTCAAATGGAATCCTAAATTTTCCAAATTTAACGTTATTTGCGACAGATTTTCAAGATGAGGTTGGTACTGGCGATTTTATTTTGGAGATTAACTCAGAGAGTTTGACAATTAACACAAATAACATTTCCGGATTTTATATTAGTGGAATTTGTGATAATTTGTACGCCAATTTCTATGAAGGCAATGGGATTTTGAAGGCAGAAAACCTATCTGTAAAGAATGCACAAATATTTCAGCGAAGCTCAAATCACTTGCGTTTAAAGGTATCCGAGTCATTAGAAGGCAAAATTCTCAGTACTGGAAACGTGTATTGCTATGGCATCCCCGCAATTGTAGAAATTGAGCAGCCGTACATAGGTAAATTGTTATTCTTGTAATTTTTAGAACTATATTGCTTTGCCATGCTCATTCGATCTAATAAATTTCGTTTATAAACGCCCACGTGACTTGGTACTTGCCTATAGAGTACCTACTTACAATTGAAAACTAATTGCAGCGTCTTAGACGCGTGTAATCTGGAAAAAGTATTTAGGTTTTACTGAGCCGCATGGGAAACGCTTTGTTTGTGTATTGTTAGAAAGTAGATACTCGTCGCAAACGAGCACCAAAAATTTGAAACCAGCTACAGAAATGAACGAAAGAAGCTATATGATTTCTACAACATTTCGTTTTATACAATTAATTCCAATTGTAAACGCTAAACACAATTGAAAAGAAAGGTTTTTAGTTGTATAAGGCCGCGTTGCAAACGCTTTATTTACGTCTTGCAAGAAAGTAGGCACTCGTTGCAAACGAGCACCAGAAAGAGCGCGGAGTTTGCCAACATTTTCTTTGTTTCAAGTAACAAAGTAGGTAATTCTTGCAAACAGGCACCAGATTGAGAATAGCATCAAATAGTTAGTTGAGAATGATTGATAATTCTTCAACTTTCCATTATAACTTCAGAAGAAATCAAATCTTGCAGCGCCTAACGTAGAAAAAATAAAAATGTAGCATTCCAAAAAACGGCATCAATTAACGAGAATAAATTTCTAACCAGAAACTACTTCGTAATCTCTCTGAATATAGTTTCTAGGTTTTTCTGCTTATTTACAATTTGCAACGTTTTTATATTATTTGCCGCGGCGAAATCAAAAACTGTGGCGCGCATATCTTCGGTGGTTGCAAAAGTAAGATCCCATACAAAGTCGTGTGTATTTATGGCAGAAACAAGATTCGGCATTTCAAAAAGTAGCGCTTCCGCCACTTCAGCGTTGAATTCGACCATTATAATATGCGTTTCCTCTTGAACAAGATTGTCCAATTTCTTGTCAGCAACAATTTTTCCTTTGTCGATAATAATCACACGATCGCAAATTGCTTCGACTTCCTGCATAATGTGCGTGCTCAAGAAAACAGTTTTATCTTTCCCCGCATTTTTGATTACACGACGGATTTCTAATAACTGATTTGGATCAAGTCCTGTGGTTGGCTCATCAAGAATCAAGACTTCTGGATCGTGAAGTAAAGCCGTGGCAAGACCAACACGCTGTCTGTAACCTTTGGAAAGTTGTCCTATCTTTTTGTGACTTTCAGTTGTCAATCCAGTAAGCTCGATTACTTCTTCAATACGTTTCTTGGAAACCGAATAAACTCCAGCGTTAAATTCTAAATATTCTCTAACGTATAAATCAAGGTAAAGTGGATTGTGCTCTGGAAGATAACCCACAGATTTTTGAACCGATTTCTGCTCAGTATCCACATCAAAACCATTCACTTTTGCAGATCCACTATCGGCGCTGATATAAGTAGTTAGTATCTTCATCAAAGTTGATTTTCCAGCTCCATTTGGGCCTAGAAAACCGACAATTTCTCCTTTGTTGATGGTAAAAGATACCGCATCAAGCGCTTTTTGTGAACCGTAACTTTTTGAAATAGAATTAACTTCAATTGACATAATGCAGAATTTGAAAGCAAAAGTAAGTAGAAATTTAAATTTAAGCACTTATTTAGAAATAAATAGAATTTGAATCTTAAATTTGAACAAAGAAAAAAAATATTTTGGAGAACAGTATTTATTTTAAAAAGTGGGTTGACGACTTTAATCTCTCACATCCTTTGGTTATTGCGGGGCCTTGTAGTGCCGAGACCGAAGATCAAATAATGCAAATTGCACAGCAGCTAAAAGATTCGGATGTAAGTGTCTTTCGTGCAGGAATTTGGAAACCTCGTACAAGACCTGGAGGTTTTGAGGGCGTTGGTGCTATCGGACTGAAGTGGATGCAGAAGGCAAAAGCCGCAACTGGTTTACTTTTAGCAACTGAAGTCGCAAATGCTGCTCACGTAAAACTTGCTATCGAACACGATATTGATATTTTGTGGATTGGCGCACGTACCACAGTAAATCCATTTGCAGTGCAGGAAATTGCTGATGCCGTAAAAGGTAGTGACAAAATTGTCCTTATAAAAAATCCTGTAAATCCCGATTTAAGTCTGTGGATTGGTGCGATAGAACGAATGCACAATGCAGGAATTACAAAACTTGGTGCTATTCACCGAGGATTTTCTACTTACGAAAAAACGATTTATAGAAATATTCCCGAGTGGCAAATTGCGATTGAGCTGCAAAGTCGTTATCCGAATCTTCCAATTTTTTGTGATCCCTCGCATATTACTGGAAATCGAGAAATGATTCTTGAAGTGTCTCAACAAGCACTGGATTTAAGCTACGACGGATTGATGATAGAAACTCATATTGATCCAGAAAATGCTTGGAGCGATGCGGCACAACAAGTAACTCCAACAAAGCTGAAAGAAATTTTCACAAATCTAAAAATCAGAAATCTTTCGACTGATGCGGACGGGTACAACCAAGAGATGCAAAAACTTCGAAGAGATATTGATTTTACCGATGCAAAATTATTTGATCTCCTTGGTAATCGAATGAAGATTGCCGAGAAGATGGGTGCTCTAAAAAATGAAGAAAATATTGCCATTTTGCAAAGTCAACGTTGGAATGCGGTTTTAAAGTCAATGCTGGCGATGGGAGAAGCTCGTGATCTGAGCGAAGAATTTGTGGAGAGAATTTTTAAAGCAATTCATCAAGAAAGTATTACGCATCAAGGGAAGATGATGAAATAGTTAGAAGAGATTTTATTGTAAAGAGAAGTCGAAAGACTAGAGAAAACCAAATTTTTTCAACTGAAATATCTACTCTCAAAAATTGTATCTTTGCATTATGACAGGAATCGTATATAAATCTACAGGAAGCTGGTATAATGTAAAAACATCGGAAGGTGATTTTATTAACTGCCGCATCAAAGGCAAGTTTCGTATGAAGGGAATTAGGAGTACGAATCCAATTGCTGTAGGCGATCACGTCGATTATGAACTCGAGGAAACGTCGGATAAAGTTACTGGTACGATTACAGAAATTCACGAAAGAAAGAACTATATCGTTCGGAAATCCGTGAATCTTTCGAAACAGATGCATATTATTGCATCTAATATTGATTATGTTTTCTTGCTTGTTACTATCAATAATCCTCCAACTACAACTTCTTTTATAGATCGTTTTTTGGTTACAGCCGAAGCGTATGGAGTAGAAGCAATTATTGTTTTTGCGAAAATTGACACTTACGATGATGCCATGCTGGAAGAGCAATTATATCTTCAGCATATTTATAATGAGATTGGGTACAAAACTTTGGGAGTAAGTAGCGAGGCCGAAAAAGGGCTTGAAAGTCTTAAAGAAGTTATGACTGGTCACGTCTCTATGTTTGCTGGACATTCGGGAGTTGGAAAATCAACACTTATTAATGCACTTCAACCTGGATTGGATCTTCGAACAAAAGCAATTTCTGAACAGCATATGCAAGGACAGCACACGACGACATTTGCCGAAATGTATGATTTGAAGTTTGGAGCCACTATAATTGACACTCCTGGAATTCGCGGTTTTGGAATCGTAGATATGGAGAAAGAAGAAATAAGCGGCTATTTTCCTGAATTTTTTAAACTTCAAGACAAATGTAAATTCAATAATTGCCTGCATAAAGATGAGCCTCATTGTGCAGTTAAAGAAGCACTTGACAATAATGAGATTGCTTGGTCACGTTACAAAAGTTACTTACAAATCTTAGAAGGTGATGAAGAACATTACCGCGCTGATGTGTATAATGAAGACAGAATCCGCAGCGACGAAACTAGAAAATCGTAGTTTATGAGAGTTGTTATTCAAAGAGTATCTGAAGCATCTGTAAAAATTGATGATGAAATTGTTGCTCAAATAAATGCTGGTTTACTTATTCTTGTAGGTATTGAAACCGAAGACAACGAAGACGATTTGCTGTATTTAGTTTCAAAGATTATAGGTTTGCGAATTTTTGATGATGAAAACAAAGTGATGAACCTTTCGGTAAAAGATGTAGATGGACAAATTTGCGTTGTGAGTCAGTTTACGTTGCACGCTGCTACCAAAAAAGGAAACCGACCATCATATATAAAAGCT
>JBBSRP010000141.1:0-8220 GCA_038242935.1 Flavobacteriales bacterium | reverse complement strand
TAAAAGATCAGTTTGATCAAGTTGTGAGTACTACTGTAAATGTAACTGTGGATAGCAAACCAACAATTGCAGCAGTTGAAGCTAATGTCAAAAACATTGATGGGTATCAACTTGGTGCTTCTTACAAAATCGCGGGAGCACAAGGCTATGGGGCAGGAAGTGCTATTGTAGAATATGAATTTAAAATTCTGAATTATAAAACGAATGTTTACGATACCTACACAACAGTTCAAAATACTGCTATGTATCCACAAGATTGTTTGTACGGATTTTATTTTCTTACAACTTCTGGCACTTGTAGCGGAGTAGCTATAGTTCCACATACACAAATAACAAATGAAGATAGAAACATCAATTTTTATTGGAACCAACCGTATACTGTGAGAGTTAAAGATGCTGATGGTATTTGGTCCGCTACCACTAATGGAACAATGACTTATTAATGATAAAGATGATTGCACTCTTTTTTGGCAGTATAATTTCCGATTATAAAAGAGTTAAAAAGAAAATTTCTAAGGATGGAGAATAAAATTAAGATTATCCTGTTTATTGTATTTGTTGGCTATATAATGCTGGGGCTTATTATCAAAATCCCTACTATTCATAACAACATCATTTATGGCGCAATGGCGCTAGTTTCTATTTTCTTTCTGGTAACGAATAAAAAAGAATTGGGCTTGACCGACATTTTTAAAAAAAAGGAAAAGGAAGAGAAATAGTGGCCACCTATTACTTTTGAATTTTATTTATTATTTATTTTGGGTTTTAGTTAGAAAATTATCTCCGCGAGGAGATAGTTTTTTTTTGTGCGTTACGCAGACTATATATCTATAGGGCGCAAGTCCCGAACGAGCCTGCCAATGGGAATCATTAGATAAGAACAAGATTGTTTTTTGTAAGGGAGAACCTCACAATTATTGCGATAGCAATACCTACCTTAATCCAAGTGAGTGAGTGAACAGAACTATAATGTAAGAATTTCTTTGTGGATTAGTGGGCACTAGTCCGTAAAGGCCGATAGTTGGTCGTAAACAGGTAGTAAAGTAGGTCAGTTATATTGAAAGAGATATGAGTTTACCGTAGAAGGTCTGCAATAGCTAGCCGAAGCTGAGACGAGCGACCAATTTAAGCAAAGTAGTTATTGTAGAAGTTAGCCGAAGTTATAGTAGAGAAGATGCATTTGTAATATATGCCGATGATGTACAAATATTTGTAGGCAGTCAGAAGAATGCTTAATGAGTATAAGCAAACGTAATAGGTTTTATAGAAAACGATATGAAACTAAAAGTAAACCGAGAGAAGAGCGGTATCAAATTGTGCCCAGCTAAACTTCTTAGGAAATGTTTTACTATATGAATGTAATTTGGATTCGAGTAAAACACGTGAATTGTCTCAAAAAAAAACTAAAAAATGATAATGCAGCGAAAATAGTGGGTGTAGTTTTGAAATCTTGAAAGAACTAATAATCTTTCCACAAGGATAGATGCAGTATTTTCGTTTTGCCACAAATGAAAAATGAATTTCTAGCCGTAGAAGAGTACTATTAAGACGATTGAAATGTTCTAGAATAAATAAATGCACTTTGTCTTCTACAATCACAAATAACGACCTCTCAAATCACTGCCAGACTTTTATTTGGCAGTGCTAAAATCATATTATAATCAGTAGTTTTAAAATCTCATAATCTTAATAGATTATGATAAATTTCATAAAACATTTAAACATATTGCATTTTTTAAAAAATATCTTTATTAATTATAAAAAAAGTGTTAACTATTATATAAATAAAAGTAGTACTTTTGGATTAACTACTACATTTTATTGAGGCTGGAAAAAACGGTTCACTAACAGCAGCCTTTAAGCAATTATGCACTGGAACCGCCTTTTATAATGAAAATAAATTTATTAAAAAAATCTGTTTTATTTGTAACGTTCTTCTTTTCGTTTGCATTCGTTTCGTGTAATACTGAAGATAATTTTACAAATGTAACTGAAAGTAAAAGCCCCGCTTCGTTTACAGAAAGATTGGCTAATTCCGATAAAATTCGCACGGAAGATATGGTTGTTTTTAGAACTAAACTTCAAGAGGCACTACAAGAGGGACAGCAGGGTAACAAACAACAATATGAAGATATGTTATTACAAGCTGCGACAGAGTATTTAGACTACAATAAAATTGCTTATGATAAATCAGAAAATATATCAACTGTTTTTTCTAAAGCTCTTTCTTTATATTCTGAAAGAATGACTAAATTAAATTCACCTAAAAATTAAATTAATATGAAATATTTTATTACATTATTAGCAGTTCTTTTCTTCGTACCGGCTTCTCCAAGTAACTTGGAAATCTATAATAATACGACATCCAACCTGTATTACAAAATCGGAGCGAGACCATCGAACGGAAATATGTATCCATTATTATATTCTTTAGGTCCTACTGGTCATTTTCTATTCCTTTCATCAGGCACCGGTACATCTTATATGAATGTAGGAGGTTTCCCTTTTTATTCCCCTACTTCCCTGCCAATTATTACTAATTGGGAAAGACAGCTAACTGCTACATCCACACCAGTTAACACAGCATCTTCTATAGCTCAAAGTATATTTGGTGCTACACATAGATATTGCCAATTCAAATTTTATATTGAAAATAGTAGTGGTATTGTTACTAGTTCAGGAAATCTAGATCCACTTAATTTGGATAATTCCTACGAATTGGATCTCGCAGATAATATCCGTGCGACATATATTCCAGTAGGACAGAATGTATTTATTCTTTTTGATACTATATAAATAGCAATTAATTAATAGATGTAGTAGTTTTATTAATCCATATAAATTATACTTTATGAACAAAATTTTACTCACAATAATAGCTTTGGGAGGAATCCAATTAGGAATTGCACAACCAAGCTATGTTCGCGAATGGGCAACATATTTTGGCGATAGTGGTCTTTCTATTGCTAGTAGTACTGAATTTCGGGGAAATTTATATTTGGCGGGAAAGGCTAAAAATAGCAGTTTTATTGGCACAATCATTAATGAAGACAATCATCAATATAGTTCAGGAGCAGGAAACTGGGATGGTTTTCTTGCAAAAATTTCGCCACAAGGACAAGTATTGTGGTTTACTTATTATGGCGGTGCAGGCGATGATGAAATTATAGACCTAAGCGCGGATGACAGTGCGGTTTATGTAGTGGGGAAAACTAAAAGTAGCGGAATGGGGTCAGCAAATGTACATCAAACCTCGCTTAGCGGTACCGCTGACGGTTTTATCGCTTCTTTCGACGATACTGGTAATAGAAACTGGCATACCTATTTTGGAGGAGAAAATGAAGACGAAGTCATTTCGCTGGCTCAAAATGAAAATGGTATATATCTATACGGTCGCACATTAAGCAAGACAAATATAGCCACCTCAGGGAGTTTTCAAGAATCCATAACTGCAAATGGTGATGTTGAGGGAGACTATCTAAATTATTTTATTGCTGAATTTGACAAAACAGGCCAACGTATCTGGTCAACTTATTACGGAATTGCTACGAACAATACCACAATTTTAGGCTTAGGTCCAACTCCATTGACGAGTATTTCGGTAAACGAAACTGGACTATATATTTCAGGATGGGATACGGGAAGTTATTCGCCATCCAATACCACCTATTTTGGTACAGCTGCGGCTTTTTTAACTATCAGACCTACTTTGGTCACAGGATTTGGGATGAGCCTATTTCTGTCTAAATTTTCGTTTGAAGGTACTCGTTTATGGAGTACCTATTTTAGTGCTTATAGTAGTAATGGTACTCCTACATCTATTACTCCTAATGAAGGGGGTGGAAATGTAAAATCATATCGTTCACTAACTGCCACTTCGAATGGGGTGTACCTCGCTGGACGTACACTTGGTATTGGAATTGCAACAACAGAAGTTTTTCAACCAGAAAAGACAACGGGTGGCACAAATTTTATTGTTAATTTTTCAGATGTAGGAGAACGTGTTTGGTGCTCCTATCTTGGTAATTTCTCAAGTAACAATGCTGGAGGAAATTATGCGGGTACAAACCTAATTGGACTAAATCACGATACCGAAGGAAATATTTATATTTCGGGAGCTACCCATACGTTAAGTGATGTTGCCACAACTGATGGCTATCAAGTTACCAAAAATGCTTTTATTGACTGTTTTACGGCCAAAATATCGGCAGATGGGACAAATAAAGTTTATGGTACTTATTATGGAGGTAGTGATTCTGATTCTGATGGACGCGCGGTGCCTGTCGGCAACGGCACAAGTTTTTATATAGTAGGGTCAACCGCAAGCTATGAAGGTATGGCAACTGATGACGCTTGGCAAAAATATTTTATTCCAGGTGGAGAGGAAACTAAAAATATATTTATTACTAAATTTACTCTTGAAGAGGATTTAAGCCTACAAGATATAAGTAAAAGTAAGTTTGTTATCTATCCAAATCCAAGCTCTGGAAACTTTATTGTAAGTTTTGAAAATCCTTTGGCCGATGCAAATATTCAAATTTTCGATATGCAGGGCAGAATAGTACACGCGCAAAAAGCTACTCAATCAAAAACAGTAATTAGTGTTTCAAATTTATCCAAAGGAATGTATTTACTCAATGTAATATCCGAAAATAAAATAATGTTTACTGATAAAATTATTATAGAAAATTAGAGTTAGATTTCAAGAAAAAATTAGAATTTATTATCAAAGTAATCTTATTTAGTTAAATAACTGCTTGAAATCTTGGAGTACGGGCTACCATCATATTAGGATTGATTGTCTCCATCCCAACTGTACTCAACAACATCATTTATGGCGCAATGGCGCTAGTTTCTATTTTCTTTCTGGTAACGAATAAAAAAGAATTAGGTTTAACCGATGTCTTTAAAAGAAAGGAAAAGGAAGAGAAATAGTGGGCAGCTATTATTTTAGAATTTTATTTATTATTTATTTTGGGTTGTTTAGTTAGGCTATCTCTGAAAGGAGATAGCCTTTTTTATACGCTACGCAGACCATATATTTATAGGGTGCAATTCCCAAACGAGCCTGCCAATGGGAATTATTAGCCAAGAGCAATGGTGTCTTCTTTGAGGAAGAATCGGAAGATTATTACAATAGCAATACCTAGCTTAATCCAAGCGTCTGAACGAATAGAAACATAATACATAGCTTACTTTACGGGTTAGCTCATATTAGAAGCAAAGCCCAATAGTTAGACGTAAATAGAGGTACTTAATTAAGTTAGTCGCAGTGAAGGTGATCTGGGTTTACTAATACATATTGTGTATCGCTATTTTAGCACAAACATTCAATTAATAAAGTAAGGCTTGTACAATTATGTACAAGCCTTACTAATTATTAAATTAAAGGAAACTTATTCCACTGCTACTTGATGAGTTTCAACTTGGCCATCAATGTAAATTTTTAAAATATAAATTCCTTGAGATAGATTGGCAACAGAAAATGTAGCTTTATTATTAGAAATAGTTACTAGTGATTTTGACACTCCTATTAAGTCAAATAATTCACCACTTATAACTGCACCTTTCTGAGGTTTATTATTTTGATCTCTTAAATCAATATTTACATTAGCATTTGACGGATTTGGATAAACTGTATAGGTATTTGTTGGTGTATTTAATTTACTATAACAGTTAGAAATCACAAATGAACCATAATCTACCCAATCGCTCCAGCCACAAGAGTTTTTTGCTCGAACTTTAAAACTACTAACACCTGCAGCCCTAGGACAAACAACTACATCTTTACCATAAGTATTGAGGGTAATTAAATTATTGCCACGACTCCACTCCCAATTGGCAGGATTATCTCTCTCTGCTACAGTCATTCCTTCAAAAGAAGCACTAATTACCGAAGATTCCAAGGTTGTACTAAAACAGTCGAAATCCATTATACAAGAAGGGTATGCCTGTTCGATACCAGAGGTAAATTCATATATTTCTGGTAAACCGACCCAAATATTCTTGGGAGGCATTGGTGTATAACCACATTTTGTACTTCCAGTTGTACAAGAAATAGTAACTTGTCCCGAAGCACCAGGTAACGCTGTTAATGTGATGTTAGCTGTTCCATTTCCTGTTAATGTAACTAGATTTGAACCTTGTGTAATTGTCCAATTGAAGGTTGTTCCACCAGTAGGTACTGAATAAGTTGCTGTGTTACAAAGTTTATCGTTACCACTTATTTGTGTATTCGCGCAGATAAAAGTACAATCAAAAACATCGTAGTTTGTATTACTATCTAATTCCCTAGCTAACCAATCTCCATTTCTTCTACTAAAAGAAATATGTGGGGAATTTAAACTATTATTCTCATTAGAGGATGTGGAAAAATTGACAAAAGGGATTGCCTTATTTCCCGCCGGAGGATTTGCAGATGTGTAAAGTCCGAAATAGTCACTGTCATTTAAGATTGTGTTGCCACTACCTACATCTAAAGCGCTGGTTGCAGAGATAAAATTAAAATTTAAGTTAATATTTAGCTCATAATCGTAGTCGTAAAACCAATTAATATCAATATCACTTTCTGAAATTGCTAAAGCATTAGGTGTTACACCGCCCGGATAATTATCAACAAATTTATCTCCGTTTTGAGAATCTTCAGAATTGTTGAAAATAGTTCTGGTAATGGGTAGAACCCAAAGAAAGGTTTTCTTATAAGTCAATCTCCCCTTATAAATGCGTGCAGTTCCACTTGACGGAAAGGCATTGGCTCTAAACTCTAAATCTAATTTACTATTACCTGGTAAGAAACCTAAAAGTGTAGCAGAAACATCGTTTAAAGCAACGCCTATTAAGGGATCAACAGGTAAAAACACAAACATAAAAAGACTAGTTAAATCAGATGTTCCTCCGTTTCCAGCTACGGTAACCAATTCTTGATTGGAAATTAAACCTTGACTAGAAGCACAATGACTGGCATTACTCAACGCAATATTTCTTGTTTGTTGTGGATAGCCAAAAAGTCTCAATTCATTTTGCCAATTTGTGTGAACCGTATTTGTTCTGTTTCCATTAGTATCAACGGTGTTAATGAGCATTTGATTTATTGCTGGTGCATCTAATAAATCATCTATAGTTCCTAGTCCTACATATCCAACTCCCTCAACTGGAATACCTATATCGCCCAATGGTGTTTGAATAAACTCATTTACTACGTCTCGTGCCATATACAACATTCCTAGTGGCACGTGCGCTCCCTGATGTGGCGCATCGTGACTGATATATAAACTAGTGTCGTGAATTAAACCACTATTTTCCATATCGCGCAAGGCATATCGGGCTATTAAGCCTCCCATACTTTGACCCAATACAACATTTTTATTAGTACTTGTTTTATTATCATTTACCCATTTTATAACTGCTTCAAGCACATAAGCATTTCGTTGAATAAAATCAGTACCATTGTTCCAGTTGACATAGATGATGTCGTAGTCTACTGCCGTATTGTTTGTAATTAAATTTTGTAATTCAATACTAGCAGAGTTGTCGATGGAAAATAAAAAACTATTTATATCAGAATCTCCAATACTACCACCTTTTCCTAACAAACCAGTATCTAAACCTTCAGCCACAATAAGCGGATTGCGTAATTCTCCACAGTTGTTACCAGCTCGTGCTATTTGTATAGTCGCTGATCCAAATACACCAAGGTAGGCCTTTGTAGCTAAAATTGGTATTGGTTGTTCAGCAGGGCAATTCGGATTTCTTGCTAATACTCTAGCATCTGCTTGATTAACTTTTACCTTTTGCCTGCAGTATTTATATTGACCATTGGTGAGTATTCTATAAGTCCAAGTATACACACCAACGGCTGTATAAGTGGTTGATGCAACAGCACCATTGTTTATATTTTTATAACCTGTGCCGTTGCCAAAATCAATAGCAATTTCTGTTACACTAGCATTGGTATGCCAAAGTGTTGCAGGTAAAACCACATCTACTGTACTTTTATTCAGCATTATTACTGATGATGTTATGGCAAATGCTTGTTTACTGTCATAAGGATTTTGCCATATCCCATTAATGTACTTATCGTCATACTTATCGTTGATTACTTGTATTTTGTTTCTGCGAAGTGCGTTTGCATTAATTTTAGAATAGTTGAAAAATAATCCATTTAAAACCACAGCCGCTTTGTCATTAAATTTTGCGACATCATTTTGCTGTTTTTGTAAT
>JBBSRP010000140.1:0-8278 GCA_038242935.1 Flavobacteriales bacterium | reverse complement strand
ATCATTAAAAATTCCTGCTTTGGTGTATTTTTCTTGCGTATCGTAAAGTTCAAAAATACCGTGCGCGCCGCTTCCTCTTGCGTGTACAATTCGTTCTGGAATTCGCTCATGATCAAAGCTTGTTATCTTTTCTCTCAGCAAAAAATCTTCCAGTAGAGTTGAGCCTCGAGAGCCTGCTTTCAGAGAATTATTAGTGTCATTTACTTTTACGCCTTGTCGCGTAGTCAGTGGTTTTCCGGTCGCATCAGTCATATCATCTCGCAGCTGCGAAATTTTTTTCGAATCTTCCGGTTTGTGTGATTGGTTGTCCATTGTTTAATTTTATGTGGTTAAAAAAGTTCGAGGACTAAAGGTAGCAAAGTGCCGTGAGCTATTTCTAAAATAAAATATAAAACAGAACTTATTTTTGTTGTGTTATTTCGCTACAAATCTATTCCTTTGGGCAGACTTGTAGGTTTTTTATTCTTCACAGTCATTGCAGTGTTCATAAAATTAATTATAAAAAAATTAATTTTAAATAAATATAGAAGCATTATCAAAAACAGTTGCTAAAAAAATGCAATATATTCGCTACCTATCATTAATAAAAATAAAGAATGAAAAAATTAATATTATTTGCAGCTGTATTGACTCTCGGAATAGTTTCCTGCAGTAAAGATGACGATAATACGCCTGCTTCGGAGTTAATAGGAAAATGGGAATTTGCTCAAGAAGGCTCTATCTACATGAGCCAAGAAATCCTTGAGCCTTATGATCATGAAGATGGTTGTACGAAAGATTTTTTAATGTTTACAGCATCAACAGTTGCAGATCATTATTTTTATGGGGATGATTGTATGGAGGAAATTGAAGTTGATAGTTATATTCGCAATGGAAATTTGATACATATTATGATGAATGGGGAAGTAGAGAGTGTTGAAATTATTACCCTAGACAATTCTACTTTAAAACTTAAAGTAACCGAAAATTTTGACGGACAAACTCATTATTATGTTAGTATTCTAACCAGAAAAGAATAGCAAGATCAAAAAGAAAACAAAGCCTGACTCTCACAAGTCAGGCTTTTAGAATTCTATTTCTTGTTAAGATTATTAAACTCCTTAAATAACTCTAATAAGTTCATAATGGATTTCACTAGATCATTAGTTTCCAACAATAATGCGAAATATAATTTGCTATTTTTCGGACTTGTCTCAGTCGTTCTAATCCTATTTATTTGCTTTGTAATTAGTTCAGAAACAGTATCCAAAAGCACTTGTTTATCATTAAGAATAAGATCAATCTTATGAAAGTCTTCTGTCTTGAAACTGTCTTCCAACAGTTGCAACAAAAGCTGAACTTGCCTGTCAACTTTTTTAAGATCTCTAATTTGATTGAATTTTAACGGCTTGTGATTATTGTTGACGTGCGAAAAACTTGTTGCAGTAAGAAAATCAATTGACTGAACCATATCTTGTAAATAGCCCAAAATTAAAATGTAGAATTTGCTTGCTTCCACCGAATTATCATCTAGATTTTTGATAAAGTAAAATACATTACTTTTTAGCTCATCGATTTCCTTTTCTAACTTCTTCTGATCTTTTTTATTTTGTTTTAATTTGGGTAAATCATGCAAACTTAAATTATCAATCAAATTGGAATACAACGCAGACGTTTTGCGAAAAACCTTCGAGATTTGTGCAGAACTTTCAGTAATCATTTCGTTTACAGTTCCAATATCTTCCTTGCGTAAACTTTTTATTTCTTCTTCAAGTTCCACCTTTTGCTTATGTTTTCTAGAGCTTCTATAAAGCATAATTGCGAGTATCAACAATAAACCTACAAATGCGAAAACCTCCCCAATTTTCAAAATATAAGCTATTATAAGCGCCAATACAAAAGCAACAATTGCCGTAAAAAACCAGCCTCCAATAACTTTAAAAACACCTGCAATTCTATAAACTGCACTTTCTCTGTCCCATGCTCTATCTGCAAACGACGTACCCATTGCAACCATAAACGTAACATAAGTTGTAGATAAAGGCAACTTCATAGAAGTACCAATAGCAATCAAAATACTGGCAACCATCAAGTTTACCGATGCTCTTACCATATCAAAAGCAGGTTCATCATCAGATTTTTTTGTAGATTTTACTACACTTTCAAAGCGTCTGTCAATTTTAATCTGTAGTTTTTTTGGCAAAAAGAAATTGATTCCCTCACCAATATAAACTCCCAATCTTACAATAACTCTAGAGGCGGTATTTGGCGCAAATTTCTCTACACCATCTCCTTGTCTTGATAAGTTTACTCCAGTTTCTATAACACTTTTAGCCTTTTTTGATGTCCAAAGCGTAATCACCATAACAATACCTGCGAATAATAAAAAGTAAAAAGGCGCGACAATATCATCATTTGCTAGAGCGCCCATCATAAAGGTATCCCCAGAAACACCGCTGCCATTAAAGATCTCATACGAATTAAACGCTGCAATTGGCACTCCAATAAAGTTTACCAAGTCATTTCCTGCAAAAGCAAGTGCCAAAGCAAAAGTTCCGATAATGATAATTACACGTAAAATATTGATTTTGAAATAGCTAATAAGCAATTGCGAAAGCAAAGTAAAAAACACAAAATTTACTCCCAATATCAAAAATTCATGTTTGTCGATCCATGCAAATTGCGCTGCAGAAATAAACGAAACTCCTTTTAATCCTTTAATCAAAATAAAAAATGTAATTGCCGAAATCGCTACACCACCGAAGATTGCACCAAAATATTTCAACTTTTTATCGTAGTGAAAAGTAAAAATTAACCTCGAAATATATTGCACTAAACTACCAACTGCGAATGACAAAAGCACAGACAGTAGAATACTATAGACGATCGCCGAAGCCTTTTCAGTATTAATATACATTCCCAAAGTGTCCATAGAATCATCAGAAGTATATATTTTATAGATCGCAAGACACACTGCAGCTCCTAATAATTCAAAAATAATGGATACAGTAGTTGACGTCGGCAATCCTAATGAGTTAAAAACGTCAAGCAATAAAATATCCGAAATCATTACCGCCAGAAAGATGATCATCACATCATTAAAGCTAAACATGCTGGGCACAAAAATTCCGCTTCTGGCAATTTCCATCATTCCGCTAGAAAACATCGCGCCAATAAGGACTCCCGCACTCGCAACAATCATAGTGGTTTTAAATGAAATAGCTTTAGATCCTATAGCAGAATTTAAAAAGTTTACCGCGTCATTACTCACGCCAACCATCAAATCGATGATTGCCAAAACACCTAGCGCAATCAACATTATCACATAAATCTGCTCCATTTTTAACTAGCTTTAATTTTGTACAAAAGTCCTACAAGAATTTTGCTTTCATGTTACCTTAATGTTATTAAAAAGTGTAATTCAGGTTTCTAAGCACCAATGACTATTCTTCCCTAAACCCTAATTTCTTATTTCCATTATGGCAGCTGCTGCCGGAGCGTTCCTACCGGCATCACCGCGCTGTCCACTGTATCTTTGCTGCTAGAAGATTTCGGTAAAATTTCAATAATAGAATAGCAGCAAAGGATGCCGCTCCCATCGCTGCCGCATCCTTCGTTATATAAGAACATTTTGGATACAACGGAAAATCCTCCCATAAAACTTTTCCAAGACCTCACCCTAAAGCACACAAGTTGAGCAAGCATCAATAAACTTGCGATTACAACCACTCATGATATTTCTTAATATACCAATTCTTCACAACTTGTGTCAACAAACAATATGCAATTAATATCCCTATCAACCACGGAAAATAGGCGAGTGGAAGTGGCACTAAGTACAAGACTTCTGCCAATGGAGAGAATGGAATTATTACACCTGTTGTCATAATCAAGAAAGTTGCCGCAACCAACGGAGCTGATGCCCAACTCTGAATAAACGGAATCTTTTTAGTTCGGATAACATGTATAATCAGCGTTTGAGATAACAATCCTACTACAAACCAACCGGTTTGAAATAAATGCTGATGCTCTGGACTATTTGCTTTAAACACGAAGAACATGATTGCAAAAAGCGCATAATCAAAAATCGAACTTATCGGACCAATGTGAACCATAAATCTGAAGATGCTTTTCGGCTCCCAAGTTTTTGGAGATTCGAGATAATCTTCATCCATAGTATCCCACGGAAGTGCTATTTGCGAAAAATCATATAGAAGATTCTGAACCAATAACTGAATCGGTAACATCGGTAAAAACGGCAGAAATGCACTTGCTCCCAAAATACTAAAAACGTTTCCAAAATTACTACTAGTAGCCATTTTAATATACTTCATTATGTTTCCAAAAGTCAGTCGCCCATATTCAACACCTTTATAAAGTACTGATAAATCTTTTTCCAGTAATATAATGTCCGAACTCTCCTTCGCAATATCCACAGCATTATCCACGGTGATTCCCACGTCTGCTTCTTTCAAAGCTGGCGCATCATTAATTCCGTCACCAAGAACTCCGACAGTATGACCTTTGGCCCGCAGCGATTGCACAACACGCACTTTTTGCAACGGACTTAATTTCGCAAATATCGAAATATCGTTGACGCGTTCAGTAAGTTCCTCATCTGAAATTAATTCTAGTTCGTCACCCAACATGATATTAAGAACAGGAATACCCACATCTTCGCAAATCTTCTTGGTTACGATTTCATTATCTCCGGTCAACACTTTTACTTCCACATTCAACTTATGCAATGCTTCAATACTAGGTTTTGCCGAAGGTTTTGCAGGATCTAAGAATCCAATAAACCCAGTAAGAATCATCTTCTGCTCCTCATCTACACCATACGTCAAAGGATGATCGGCATCAAATTCTTTAATTGCAAGCACCAAAACTCGCAATCCTTTTGCATTTAACGAAGAAGTGATTTCATATATTTTCTTTCTCATCTCTGCATCTAGAGGCACCACTTCATCTTTTTCGATATGCAATTGTCTATCATCACCAGGATTAAAACAATGCGTACAAAGATCTATCATTTCTTCAACCGCACCTTTGGTAATCATGAGATGCTTGTCGTCTTTCTCTTTCAGAACAACGCTCATTCTTCGACGTAGAAAGTCAAATGGAATCTCGTCAATTTTTTCAAAATCTTCTTCTACTTTTAGATAATCGTGAATCTCAACGTGATCAAGAACAGCCTTGTCCATCAAGTTTTTTAGACCAGTTTGGTGGAAACTGTTTAGATAAGCCCATTTCAAAACCTCGTAATCCTCGTTTCCATAAAGGTTCAGATATTGAGAAAGTACGATTTTGTCCATCGTAAGTGTTCCGGTTTTATCGGTACACAACATATCCATCGCTCCTAAATTTTGAATAGCATTCAAACGTTTCACAATAACTTTGTGTTTGCTCATGCTCATTGCGCCTTTGGCGAGAGTTGCAGTCACTATCACGGGCAACATTTCAGGAGTCAATCCAACAGCTACGGCAATCGAAAATAGCAGTGCTTCAATCCAATCACCTTTTACAAAACCGTTGACAAGAAAGATAATTGGCACCATCACAAGCATAAAACGAATTAGTAATGTGCTAACACTTTTAATTCCGACATCAAAACTCGTTTCTGGACTTTTGCCGACAATACTCTTACCGATGCTGCCAAAATAAGTATCCGATCCAGTCGCAACAACGATCACCTTAGCCGAACCACTAATTACATTTGTCCCCATAAAGCACAAATTATTCAGTTCAATTGGTGGTTTATTTTCTTTATTATCAATTGCTAATGGCATTTTCTCAACCGGAAGCGATTCGCCCGTCAGCATCGATTCACCTATAAATAAGTCTATACTTTCCAAAACTCGACAATCTGCAGGAATCATATCTCCGGCGGCTAGATAAACGATATCACCGGGAACAATCAAGGACATTAAAATCTCCTCCCTGTCTTTTCCTTTTCGCAAAACAGCGGCAGTAGTATGCACCATACTTTTCAGTTTCTCAGCAGCTTGATTACTTCTAAATTCCTGAAAAAAACTGAGCAATGAACTAATCACAATCATCACTGCCACAACGATAACTGTTTTCCAATCCTTTTCGCCTGGCGCCGCATACCAAACATCAATTACATAAGAAATTATAACAATTGCTACTAAAATAAGAACAAATGGATTGACAAATGCCTTGAGCAACTGCGCATACCAAGTAGGAGCACGGTCGTAATCCACTTCATTTAAACCATATTTTTCTGTACGTTTCTTTGCTTCTTTGGGAGAAATTCCATTTTCAGAACTATCAAGCATTTCGTAGATCTCGTCGCTGTCTTTCTGCGATGCCTTGCGGAGTTTGTCGGCCGTATCTAAATTCATCTCCGATTTTGGTGCAGTTTTCAAAAGTTTTTTAGGAGCGGCTGCTGTTTTCTTCATATTATGGCTCTATTCTGTACTTTAAAGTGATTTCTATTTAGAAAATTGGTATTCTACCAAATATAGGAATCCTTATTGGGAGATAAAAAAGCAATTGCCTTCTCTAAGATTTTATTAGCATTTTGATACAAAATTTCAACAATTATAAGTTGAAATTTCTTGTGGAAGTTTTCAATCTAATATTGTTTTTTTGGGCGACTTGTGGCGTCATTGCGATTCCGATAGCAATCGAGAGAAACAGTCTCATCAATGAAATTGGTATCGCAATCACAGCCACAACCGGGCCATCCGCTGTATCTTTGCTGCTAGAACAACTGTACATAAAAGAAATCGTCGTGATTCTAGATATTTACATAATTTTCGTTCAGCAGCAAAGGATGCCGCTCCTGTCCCTGCCGCAAATCTCCGTCACATAAGATATTGAAAATACTACCGAAAAAGCCTTCGACAACTTTCGTGCGACCGCCACCCCAAAATTATAAGATAATTTATTTAATGAAAATTTATTTAAACGAATTTGAGCAGCTGATAGATAAACATATTCTCCATCGAGGTTTAGTTTACTTTAAAAAAGATGCAGTTTTAGATGTTTCAAAAATTTTGGTTGGAGGTGGGATCGATTGTTCTTGCTTGTAAAACAAAATATATCTATGGAGAATATTCAGAAAAACGAACAGTATTTAGCAAAAAGTTATTCTCAAGAGCTAATAGCAATGTATAGCCAAAGAACTCTCATTTACGTCGAAAAAAATATCGGTCAAAATCATTATCAAACTGCTTGTGTATATTTGCTTAGAATGAAAAGTTTGGGAGGAAAGGAGCAAAATGTCTTAGTCAAGCTTTTTAGAACACAATACCCACGACGCAAAGCACTGATGGAAGAGCTAAATTACTTGTAAAAAGTTGCTATCAAAGATTGTAAATCTGTCCCTTTTGAATAAAAGCCCACCCCGCCCTGCGGGGAGGGCACTGAAAAAGTCCCTTATTAACAAAAATTGAAAAACACATAAAATTCTCTAAACGGCACTGCTTCTACTTCTCGTCCTTATTTTAAGCTCATTTACTCTTTGAAAATCAAATTTTGGTCGAAAAAAGAAAATGAATTAATTTAAGCCCTTATTTAATCTGTTATATAGTGACTTTTTGAAATCATACGGTTTTTCAGTGCCCTCCCCCGCGGGCACCACTCCGAAGGAGGGGAATGGATTACGACAATTATTGATTAGGTATATTTCCAAATTCAGCAATTATATACTCTTCCAATTCCGTCATAATAGTATGCAGATTATGCTTAACTCTTGAATCGGTAATTCGATATACTTTCAAACCTAGGTCTTCAAAATAAGATTGGCGTAAAGCATCATACTCTTGCTTGTCATCGTGACTGGAGCCATCAATTTCTATTACTAGTCCAAGTGTTTTTACATAAAAATCTACTATAAAACTACCGATGACTCTTTGCCTATCAAAATCAAGCGACCAAAAAGTATTATTCCGAACCTGTTTCCAAAATAAAATTTCGGATAAGATTTCAGCTTTTCGTAAAAATCCGTGCTCGACTGACAAGTAATTTATTAGCTGGTAGAATTCCTATGCTTCTTCTGTAAATAGGTTTACCGTTAATATGGGTAACTATTTGATCATTCATACTAAACGCTTTTGAAATTCGAAGAATAATTTATCAAATACGCAAATTATCCCAATTCAAATTATCAATAAATTAACTCATAATAAATTGACAAACAAACACTTATGAACACGTTTTAATTCCTCTCTTTTCAAGAGGGGTGCCCGAAGGGCGGGGTGTTAGAAGAAATCCACGTGAAAAAATGTGTAATAATTGTTATTCTATTATCTTAGAAATTAACACGTACTTT
>JBBSRP010000139.1:0-8295 GCA_038242935.1 Flavobacteriales bacterium | reverse complement strand
TCCTCTTCACTACTAAATTCTACTCCAAAACTAAAAATATTCATCTCAATCAGTTTATTACCAAACAAATATACAGAATTATGATTAGTTACGGATATACATAAAAAGAAAATAGCTTACGCGAAAAAAAAATCGTGAGAAGTTAAATTTTTCAAGGCTTAAAAAACGACATAAGCTATTTCTCGCCATCCATTGTAAATATAATTTAGAATCAATTAGCATCATATCATACAGTTAATTTCCAGTAACTGTTTTATTCATTAAGGTCATTAAAGGACAAGAACATGTTTGTGAAAGCTATCATTAGATATACAGTATTACTACTGTGAGCAATATACCTTCAATTGAAGTCAAACCTCCTTCTTGCTAGACGTCAACTAAAAAACATTCTGCTTTAGCATAGCTTCTAATAAGTTGACGTCTTTCGGCGTAAGCCAAAAAAATTGAAAGAATAATTGATAAAACAACTACAGTCTTTTTAAAGTGCTAAATATTATTGCCCTATAAATAATTTTATTTCGGCGCAAAACTTCTTATATTAGAGTTACTAAAATGTCAGGCTACAATTGTACTGGATTTCAGAGGATTTAAGCTGGGATCTGCAATTTTAGCTTTAATAACTCTATAACAATTCTACTATGAGCGATACTCAAAAATTTAAAATTTGTCTAACTATGGCTGGCGCCGTATCTGCTGGTGCGTTTACGGCTGGAGTGATGGATTATCTTCTAGAAACTCTGGAGCTATGGGAAAAGGCGAAAGTTAAAAATAGAATTTTGGGTATCGATCATCCTGATTATGACCTCACAATTCCGATGCATGAGGTGGAAATTGATGTAATTTCAGGTTCTTCGGCAGGTGGAATTTCAGGTGCTTTGACACTATTAAATGTAGTAGATGACACCTACCAACCTGCAAATAAAGACAATCCAACTGGAAAAAATAATCGATTTTATCAGAGCTGGGTCGAAATGGGCGATGATTCAAAATCAGATACTTTCGAAAAAATGCTTTCCAATGATGATATAAAAAAGGGACAGAAGCCTGAATCTCTGCTCAACTCTCAGGCAATTGATGTTCTTGCAAACAAGGCGTTGGACATTAAAGAAGTAAGACAATACCCTTCTTATATTTCGGATAGCTTGGATTTGATTCTTACAACTACAAATTTAAGAGGGTTAAGTTTTCTAATTGATTTTGGTGGAAATGAGAAAAGTGGTTCTGTAATTACTAGTCATGCCGGATTTTTTAGGTATAAACTCGCCAACAGTATTTACCCGCAAGGAATTCCTGGCGGAGATGAATTATATTATGTTCTTGATCTCAATAATGCCAAAGATATGGGGTATCTGAAAGATGCAACTTTGAGCACAGCGGCCTTTCCTATTGGATTGAAGTCTCGAGAAATTTCCATCTCTCAAAAATATGTGGAGCGATATCCTAAATATCTTTTTGGGCAGAGAACCGGAATTTATCCACTTATAAAAGATAGTCCCGTTTATAAATTTAATTCTATTGACGGCGGACTTATTAATAATGAGCCTTTTGCAATTGCTTTGAAGGTGCTAAATGAAAAGAACTTATCAGAAGTTTTGAGAGATCGCTATGCAGTAATTATGGTTGATCCTTTTCCGAATAAAGATAATGATGTGGAAGAAGAGAATCCGGCGAGAGACATTATTTCAATCGCAAAAGGAATGTTTAAAGCGCTTCGAAATCAAGTAATGTTTAATCAAGATGGGATTTTAGACGCACTTGATCAGAGCAATCGTACCAAATATCTTATTGAACCAGTTAGGAAAACGCGTTCTCAAAGTGGTACGGTACGATCTGATTTTGATTTGGCATCTGCACCTTTTAGCGGCTTTGCAGGATTTCTAGATAAGTCTTTTAGACAGCACGATTATCAGTTAGGTCGACAAAATTGCCAGAGCTTTTTAAGGTACTATTTTGGGGTTCCGCAGCCTGATATCGAAGCGCGACTTACAGAATATCCGCAATATCAGGCTTTCGACAGATTTTCCTTTAGTGAAAATCGAAATGAACGCTATAGTTTGAAACTATTTCCTATTATTCCTGATATGCGTGTTTTGCACGCTTCTACCAATAAATATGATGTTGAACGTTTTGGAATTGATGCTGAACTAAAATATCCTGAGTGGCCCTCGATTTCTCAGAAAGATTTTGAAAAAAGATATAAATCTTTACTTAAAAACAGAATTGAAGCTGTGACAAATGCATTGGTAGATAATTTCTGGTTCTCTCTAGCAAATAGACTATTTATAAGAGGAAAAGTGTACAATGAATTAAAAGATACCATTGAAGACGAATTAAAGGAATCAGGATTGATGAGATAAATTTATGGTCGCAGAAAATGTTTAGCCCCAGCTCTACTTTTTATTAATTATAATAAATAATAGAAATTATGGAAACGAAATACGGCTTTAAACGAATGAATCTTCCAGAATTCGAAAATTGGATTTCCACCCTCAGAGTGGGACGCACAATTTTGAAGATTCAGCAACACCACACTTACATTCCAAGTTATATTCATTTTAGTGGATTGAATCACTTTGAAAGGCAATTGGCTATGAAAAGATGCCACGTTACCGATAATGGCTGGGCTGATATTGGCCAACATTTTACGATTTTCCCCGACGGTGATGTGCTAACTGGAAGAAGTATAGAAAAGGTACCTGCTTGTATTAGGGGTCAAAACGCAGATGCGATTTGCATAGAAAATTTTGGCAATTTTGATACCGGTGGCGATACAATGACCGAGATTCAGAAAGCGAACATTATAGCAGTGACAGCCGCTCTTTGCAAGAGGTTTAATTTACCTCCAAATTCTGAAAGTATTGTTTACCATCACTGGTTTCGTCTTGATAATGGTTTTCGTAATGATGGCGCGGGAGGTACTAAAACCTGCCCTGGAACGAACTTCTTTGGCGGCAATAAAGTTGATGATTTTAATAGAAATTTTGCTCCTTTGGTCAATGCGCGAATTAATAGCGGTCAGATTAAAACTGAAACAATAGCAGTCATAAAACACGTTTGCGTTTCTGCAAGTTCACTAAATGTGCGGATAGAACCACATTCTAACGCTGCAAAAGCCAGCGACCGAGAAAGTCTAAAAATGGGTGCTGTTTTGAGAGTTTATGATGTACAAGACAACTGGATTAAAATATCCAACTCGGCACAGCACTGGATTTCTGGCCGCTATACTTTTGAAGTAAGACGCGCAACTATTGCTGCGACAAGTCTTAATGTAAGAACTGGACCAGGAACCATATTTCCCAAAAATTCTAATTTAATGAAAGGTGAGGAAGTTTTTGTTTATGGACATCAAAACGGATGGAGCAAAATAGGCGCCGGCGAAAGATGGGTAAGCGAACAATATTTGGATTTTAATTGTTAAATATATATCTATGAACTTTCGCGAAACTTATAGTGCTGAATTCTATAAATTAAATGGCTAATTAGAATTTTGGTTGATTTTAAAACATAAATATTTACGGTCTTCTTCACTTATCAAAGAGGTTTAAAAGTAATGCTTACGCAAAATATATTCTGTGCGCTGAAAGGTTTTCAATTAAAGATATCGCTGATCTTTTGCAAAAGTCTGCGTGAAGGACAGTAGCGTAAATCCTTTCTTGTGGTATTGCGGAGCAAAAGCTACAAGAAAGATTGGGAGCGAATGGCCTGACGCGAGCCACTCTATATAATGAATTTAAACGAAAACGTTCAGGCGAAGCGGCACGCCCAAAAAAATAGAATTTTTCTTATCTAATAAACTAATCTTTCAATTATCTACAATTTTGCGCAATTATACCGACGGATTATAAGAAATACCAAAAGTCTTGTAACATTTTGGATTTACATAGTATGTAATTTTACAGTTATAATACCGTTACTCAGAAATATTTCGGAGTAATTAACTATTAACTAACCAATAAATACCAACATTATGGCAGAAATTAAAATTGAAAAAAAGAAACCTATTTGGCCTTGGATTCTTGCATTACTTGTAATTGCTTTAATCATTTACTTTTTATTCTTTAGAGACACTACAGTAATCATGAATGAATCTATGACAAACAATGACACAATTGTGGACAGAACAGAAATGGTTGACGACAATTATGTTGATGACAACCTATCTGATGTTGCAGCCTTTGTTGCGCTTGTAAAAAATGACGACGGAAACATGACTCTCGACCATGAATATTCGCACAATTCACTGACAAAACTTATTGATGCTACTGAGGAGATTTCTGAAAAAGTTAGCTTCGATGCAAAAATGGATTTGGATAATGCACGTAAATATGCTGATGAGATTATCAAAGATCCACAAGCAACTGATCATTCAAATAATATCAAAAAATCCACTGATATTATAAGTACTGTTTTGCAGAATTTGCAAAAGGCAAAATTTACCAATTTAACAACTGAAGCTGATAAAGTAAAAATGTCGTCTCAAGCAATAAATGTAAAAGAGCTTGCTTTGCATCAAAAAAATAAAATTAAAAGTTTTTTTGATGATTCTGCTGACTTATTAGATAAAATGAATAGATAAAAAATACTAAAAAACATATATTATGGACAAAGATAAAAAAGACTTAATTTACTTAGACGAACTTTCAGATTATAAAGTCGCCGATGATTATGCTGATGTGCGCGGATGGGATGTAAAAGATGTAGATAATCGTGTGATAGGGAAAGTAGATGATTTTCTAGTGAGCAAAAAGGCAGAGCGCGTTGTGTATTTAGATGTAGAAGTTAATTCTTCTATTCTTGACAAAGGGCATGATGTATACGGGGAATCATCATCTGGTATTCACGAATTTTTGAATAAAGATGGAGAAGACCATCTTATTATTCCAATTGGCATGGTAACAATCAGCCGTGATCGTAAGGATGTAATGACTACGCAGATTAATCACGATACATTTGCAAAAACAAAACGATTTGCGAAGGGTTATGCCATTGATCAAGATTATGAGGTTGGTGCATATAGAAATTATCAGGGAGATGAGGACGAAGCGTTAGTAGTGTATGATGAAAATTTCTACAATCGCAAAGGTTTTGAGAGATTGTAGTCGCATAAATTATTTTTTTATTGAGGTGTTCAAGATTAGTCTTGAACATCTTTTTTGTGATCAATTTCTTAAACCGAAATATAGTAACGTTGCCATAATAAAGATTTAGAAATCCTATTAACAGTGCTTTATTAATACTTAATATACTTAAACCGTTTATCAGAAAGTAATATAATATTCTCCAAAAATAATATAATCGAACTGACTCTTAAAAGATGCAAATTTGTAAAAGAATCAATCACAAACCAAAAACAAGAAAAAAGATGGACAATTCAAAATGTATCGACAAATTAAACAAATTAGTAGAAATTAATAACGATCGAGTTGAAGGATACGAGACTGCAGCCAAAGAAATGGAGAATGGAGAATTACATACTCTTTTTGGAAAATTAGCAGCAACTTCACATAATAATCTTTCTGAATTACGCGCTCAAGTTAATAAACTTGGTGGAGAAGCTACAGAAGGAACTAGAGTGACAGGAAAGTTTTTTAGAGCGTGGATGGACGTAAAGGCAGCCTTGTCAAGCAATGAAAGACAGACAGTTTTAGATTCATGTGAATTTGGAGAAGATAAAGCATTAGAAGCATACAACGATGTACTAGAAGATCCACAATGTTTATCACCCGAGTTGTTGATGATGATTCAAAAACAACAATCTGCACTAAGACAAGATCACGATCATGTAAAAGCATTGAGAGATGCCAACAAAGGATAATATCTTTGTTTAAAAGTATTCAAAAAGCCTCAAATATGAGGCTTTTTTTGTTTACAATTTTATCAGTTTATAATTCGTGACTTGAGCTATTGTAGTATCGACAATAATTTCGATTGTTGTGCCCTTACCAGCTTCCGATGTGAAATGAATTTGGCCATCTAAACTTTTGATTCGACTGTTCATATTATTATGACCGATACCGTTTCTTTTGGCACCTGTGTCAAAACCAATACCATCATCTTGAATAAGTAAGCGAATTGTATTATTTTTCTTCTGAAAACTGATGATGCAATTTTGTGCCTGAGCATATTTATTAACGTTAAGGACTGCTTCTTGGACTATTCGATACAGATTTATCTTGCAAAGATTGGACACATTCCCCCAATTAGAATCATCAATATTAATATAGGAAAATCTTGTAGTGCTTATCCCCTTTTGACTTTCTATCAACCCTTCGATCAGCATACTGAAATCACTATTGTCAAAAAACGTATTTCGACTTAAATCGTGAGAAATGCTCCTGATGTCCGCTTCTACTTTTTTCAATTCGTCGATATAATTTTTTCGTTTTTCTATCGCTTCCAAATCTTTTTTAGAGTTAAAGAAATCAAGGTTAAGTCGAATTCCATATAAAGAATTTATCACACCATCATGCAGTTCTTGGGCGATCTTTGTTTTTTCTGTTTCCTTGGCGTGATTAATTTTTTGTTGCTGCTCAGTCAGTAAATTAAAAATGTCTTCACTTGCACGTTCCTGCTTTCGCAAAAACTGTAATTCTTTATTTTTATACTTGATATAACGAGCGATACCAATTGTTATTAAGAGCGTAAAAAGCACTATTGCTGCTGTAATAATTATGATATTATTTCGGCTCAGTGTTTTATTAGCATCTTGAATTTTTGTAGTTTCATATTCTATACGCGCATACTTATTTCGTGTTTTCTTCTGCAAAGCTTGTGCGTTATCGCTTATTTTAATATACTCTGATAAATATTTTAAACTATTCGCTTTATCAATTTTTGCAAGCAGCTTATAGGTGTTGAGAAGTTCGTTCGTATTATTGTGTCTAGATGCTAAGTCATTAGCTAGCTTTATATAAAATATTGCTCTTGCAGTATCTTTTTGGCTGCTATAGAATTCACCTAAATAGGTGTATTTATAAAGCAGATCTGAATCTTGACCCAACCTGTCAGCAATCCTCAATGATTCCAAAAACATGGATTCGACGCCTTCGTATTCTTTATTTTTAAATTTTGAATATGCAAGATTACTCAGGACTCTAGCGTAAGATAACGGACTTGTTTTTCGTAAATTCTCATTAAAGATTCCGTGCAAATTTATAATTGATTTGCGATATTCTTCTTTAATGTCATACAGATTCGAAATATTAATAGTTGTCGAAACTATATAAGCATTTCTTTCCCTACTGTTAATTTTTAGATTAGAAATATTTTCCAAAGCGTACTTATGGTAGATCAGCGCTTCATCGTAGTCACCAATTTTCTCTAAACAATTTCCAAGTAAAGAGTTGCACGAATATAGTAAATAGTAGTCATCAGAATTTTTTAAGTTTTTTAAAGCCTTAGAAAGCTGAACCTCACAGGCGATATAGTTTCCGTCTTGAAACAAAACAAATCCTTTACTTAACTGCATTCGAGCAATATTAACTTGATCTTGTTTTATGTCATATAATTTTTCTGCCTGATGATAATAAAAATATGCACTATCTTTTTCTGTAGTCTTGAATGAGTCACCTATATAAAATAAAGCCCTTCCAATTGCACTACTATCTTTTAAATTTCGAGCATATGCAAGCGCAGTTCTGCTTGCAGAATTTGAAAGTTCCATCTCATTTATATAATAGTATTCGAGTGCAATTTCTAAATAGTTATCTATTTTGAGAGAATCCGCTTTTTCCTTGTCAACTATAATTCTAACCGAATCTAAAAACACTTTCTTTTGCTCGGTTGTTAGTAAATTAAATTTTTCTACCGACCAGAAAGTTTGTTTGATCTCCTGAGATTTATTATCAGAACAACAAGATAAAAATAGCAAAAGAATAAGAAAAAAAGTATTTTTAATTATGACGCACAAACTTCTATAAATTAATATGTTAAGATGGTATTAAACAAAAAAACTGACCCTTACAAAATATGTACAAGTCAGTTTTATAAAAAATATTAAAATTATCTTTTTGGTGGCATAATAATATCCGGCTCACCTGCAAAAGGATCTCCAGTTGACATTGCCGTAGAATCTACTGGTGTTCCAATAATTTCCTGATTAAAATCAGGATTTGTCATTTTTGAAGTGTCCATTCTTGGACCTTCCGCTACTTCATCTACAGAACAAGAATATGTAATGAATGAAAGTGCTACTACTGCTACTGCTAAAAATTTGTTTTTCATAACGATTTGGGGTTTGTTATATTGTAATACAAAGTAACTACCTTTAGTTAACATTCCATTACGGTTTAGCCG
>JBBSRP010000138.1:0-8325 GCA_038242935.1 Flavobacteriales bacterium | reverse complement strand
TGAAAAATCTATCTGTTTGCAAGATGCTGATACGTACAAAATCGAATTTGTAGGTACTGACGGGCAAACAAAAACATTAAAAGAAAATTCTCCTCTATTAAAAGGAGAAATTATAGATTCTGCAGTTTTGAGCGTTTCGGAACTGAAAAAATTCGTGGCTAAAGAAATTTTGGTTGCGAAAGAAAAAGGAATCTTATTGTCTGTGCACCTTAAAGCTACGATGATGAAAGTTTCTGATCCAATTATCTTTGGAGCAGTTGTAGAAGTTTTCTTTGCTGATGTATTTGAAAAATATGCAGATCTTTTTGCTGAGCTTGGTGTTGATACCAAAAACGGATTGGGCGATGTGTATTCAAAAATCGCTGGTCACGCTCAAGAAGCTGAAGTAAAAGCGGCTCTTGAAAACGCAAAAGACCACGGCCCTGCACTAGCAATGGTCAATTCCGATAAAGGAATTACAAACCTTCACGTTCCATCTGACGTTATTGTGGATGCTTCTATGCCTGCAATGATTCGTACTTCTGGACAAATGTGGAACAAAGATGGAAAAGGGCAAGATACGCTTGCACTTATTCCAGACCGCTCGTACGCTGGACTTTATGTTGCTACAATTGACTTCTGTAAAAAACACGGTGCCTTTGACCCTGCAACAATGGGAAGTGTGCCAAACGTAGGATTGATGGCTCAAAAAGCTGAAGAATACGGATCTCACGACAAGACTTTCCAAATGGAAGCTGACGGTGTGGTTAAAGTTGTCAACTCGAAAGGAGAAGTTTTGATGGAGCAAGAAGTTGCTAATAAAGACATCTTTAGAATGTGTCAAGTAAAGGACGCACCTATTCAGGACTGGGTAAAACTAGCTGTAAATAGAGCGAGATTATCTGATACTCCTGCGATTTTCTGGTTGGACGAAAACAGAGCTCACGACCGTCAATTGATCGAAAAAGTAACTCTTTACTTGAAAGATCACGATACTACTGGACTTGACATAAGAATTATGAATCCAATTGCTGCGACAAATTTCTCTTTGGCGCGCATCAAAGAAGGAAAAGATACGATCTCTGTAACAGGAAACGTTCTTCGTGATTACCTAACAGACTTATTCCCAATTTTAGAATTAGGAACATCTGCAAAAATGCTATCTATCGTTCCGTTGATGAATGGTGGTGGATTGTTTGAAACGGGTGCTGGTGGATCTGCTCCTAAGCATATCGAACAATTTCTTGAAGAAGGATATTTGCGTTGGGATTCTCTTGGAGAGTTTTTGGCTTTGGGCGTTTCGTTGGAGCACCTTGGTCAATCACTTAATAATTCAAAAGCGTTAGTAATTTCTGAAGCTCTTGATGATGCTACAGAAAAATTCCTTGACAATGACAAATCTCCAGCTCGAAAAGTTGGACAGATTGACAATAGAGGATCGCACTTTTACTTAGCAATGTACTGGGCAGAAGCGCTTGCAAACCAAACCAAAGATGCTGAATTGAAAGCTAAATTTGCTCCAATCGCTGAAGAGTTAAAAGCAAACGAAGATAAAATCAATAGCGAATTGATTGGAGCACAAGGAAAACCTCAAGATATTGGCGGTTAATACCACCCGAACTTCAAGAAGACTGATGATGCGATGCGTCCAAGTGAAACATTGAATACTATTTTGGCTAAACTTTCGTAGTTTCCCTTAAATATATATTAAAAAGACGGCCTTAATCAGCCGTCTTTTTTTGTGAATACTATATTTACTTGCTTTTAAAATTAGCTGCTTTTTAGCAAAATTGTACTAACTGTCAAACACTTGACTCTTCTATGGTTTTTAAAAAAATAATGCCGTTTCTATTAATTTTTCTTTTTGCGTTAAGTACTGCAATGGCACAGGAAAAGGTTACCATTTCGGGGACTGTGAAAGATCAGAATACCAACGAAAAACTTATTGGAGTTAATATTCTACTGCTGCCATCCAAAATGTATGCGGTGACAAACGAGTATGGATTTTTCTCTGTCACCGTACCCACAAACGATTATATTTTGGACATTAGTTATATTGGATACGAAACTGTTCAGCGTGAAATTAAAGCGACAAAAGATATCCGTCTAACCATTGATTTGCGTGAAGACGCGTTGCAACTATCTGAAGTTATTATTGGAAGCAAAAGCCGCACTAATACTCGAAATACTGAAATGAGTGTTGCCAAAATTAGTATGGCTGAAATTAAGAAAATGCCTGTCGTTCTCGGCGAAAGCGATATTCTAAAGTCTATTTTAACATTGCCGGGAGTTACAAATGCAGGCGAAGGACAATCGGGTTTTAATGTCCGTGGTGGCGCGGTCGATCAGAATTTGATTTTACTTGATGAAGCGACGATTTACAATTCGTCACACCTTTTTGGATTCTTCTCGGTTTTTAATTCTGACGCGATTAAAGATTTGAAGTTGTATAAAGGTGGGATTCCAGCTCGCTTTGGCGGAAGGGTTTCATCAGTTTTGGATATTTATCAGAAAGAAGGAAACAGCAAAGACTTTAGTATGACTGGTGGCGTGGGACTTATTTCAAGTCGTCTGCTTGCCGAAGGCCCGATTGTAAAAGACAAAGGTTCGTTTCTGGTGGCGGGTCGCAGTTCGTACGCGCATCTTTTCTTGAAAGCGACGGATAATGAAAACTCAGCTTACTTTTATGACTTGAATACCAAATTGAGTTATAATTTGAATGCAAATAACAATATCTACTTCTCTGGATATTTTGGTCGTGATGTTTTTAATATCAATGATAATTTCGAAAATACTTTTGGAAATACTATTGTGAATTTTCGTTGGAACCATCTTTTTAACGATAAGATATTTTCGAATATGTCGCTGATTTATAGCGATTACTATTACGGATTGACCTTGGATTTCGTTGGATTTAATTGGGATAGCAGCGTTAAGAATTACAATTTTAAGTATGATTTGAAACAATACGTAAATGACAAAATTAAATTAAGCTACGGAATCAATAGTATTTACTACGATTTTGATCCAGGTTCAATCAGTCCTTCCAAACCAGATTCGGGAATTAATCCCTCTAGCTTAGATAAGAAATATGCTTTCGAAAATGCTGCATATATTGATGTAGAACAGAAAATTTCCGAAAAATGGCAGGTTAGCTACGGATTTCGTTTGAGTTCATTTTTGAGATTGGGCTATCAGGAAGTTAGTATCTATGAAAATGATCAAGCCGTAAAATGGAATAATGAGTTAAAAATTTATGAGAAAGCAACTCCGATTGGCAGCCGCAAATATTCCAAAAACGAGACAATCGCGAGTTTTGCAAATTTGGAGCCACGCGTTGCGGTGTCATATTCACTAGACGAAAATCAGTCTATTAAAGCGAGTTATAACAGAATGACGCAGTATTTGCATTTGGTTTCAAACACCGCATCTCCTACTCCGCTTGACATTTGGACGCCTTCGGATGATTTTCAGAAGCCACAACTTTTGGATCAATGGGCGATCGGATATTTCAGAAATTTCAACAATGACAAATATTCTCTTGAGGTAGAATCATTTTATAAAGAAATAAAAAACCGCATTGATTATATTGACGGAGCGGATTTAATTGCCAATAATAATATTGAGCAGGTCTTACTAAATGGTCGCGCTCGTGCTTACGGTCTTGAAGTTTTAGTACGTAAAAACACGGGAGATTTCAGCGGTTGGATTGCATACACACTTTCTACAGCGGAGCAGCAAACAGAAGGCCGAACTCCTGAAGAATTGGGAATCAATAATGGCGATTGGTACAAATCTGGATATGATAAGACCCACAATCTCTCGGTGGTTGGTTCTTATTTTCTAAATAAAAAATGGACTTTCGGAAGTATTTTTAGTTTGCAATCGGGTCAAGCGACCACTTTTCCAACTGGATATTACGAATACCAAGGAATGCAAGTGCCTCAATATGGCGGTCGAAATGCAAGCCGTCTTCCCGCCTACCACCGACTCGATGTATCGGCAACTTTGACACCGCGCAAAAACGACGGTCGAAAATGGCAAGGCGAATGGGTTTTCGGAATTTACAATGTCTACAATCGTAAGAATGCTGCTTCGATTTCGTTTAGACAAAATGAAGACAGCGGTCAAAATGAGTCGGTAAAACTCTCCATTTTCGGAATTATTCCTTCTGTAACCTACAATTTTAAATTTTAAGCAATGCAAAAAATAAGCAAACTCATCATATTTCTTTTGGCGGTAATTCTTACGACTTCTTGCGAAGATGTTATCGATCTTAAGCTGGACAATGCCGCACCACGACTGGTGGTAGATGCTGCGATTGTTTGGACAAAAGGTACAGATGGCGCAAATCAGACGATTCGATTGACCACAACTGCTCCGTTTTACAACAATTCGGTTCCCGCTGCAAATGCTGCCATCGTTAGCGTGACCAGCAATAATCAGGTTTTCGAATTTGTCGAAGATGGAAATACTGGAAATTACATCTGTCAAAATTTCGTGCCTGAACTTGGCCAGACTTATATTTTGAACATCATTTACAAGGGCGTGACTTACATCGCAACCGAGAAATTTATTCCGTCGCCACCAATTCTGAATGTCGTTCAGACCGACGAAGGTGGTTTCTTGGGGACAGACAAAGAAGTTCGTTTTTTCTGGCAGGACAACGTTGCAGAGGACAATTATTACCTCTCGAGTTTCAATGCTCAGGGTTGGCTTACCCCCGATTATTCGCCTCAATCAGATAGATTTTTTAATGGAAATCAGATGTTTGCGCTGTATTCTGACGAAGATTTGACCGCAAATACAACTCTATACCTTCGCTTGAGCGGAATTTCTCTGCAGTATTATAATTATTTGGTGGTGCTTTTTGGTGCTGCAAGTGGTGGAAATCCTTTTCAAGGTCCGCCCGCAACTGTTCGTGGAAACGTAGTGAATCCAATAGATACCGACGATTTTGCGCTTGGATATTTCAGTTTAAGCGAGAGCGATGTGCAGACCTATATCGTTCAATAGGTGTTGAATATTTTTTTTAAGGAGCTATTTCCAGCCATCCGTTATAGTCAGCAGGATGCAAAAGCTGTTTTTGTAAGTCCTGCAAGGAGCTTCCGTTGGTCGCTCTTGTAGCACAACAAAAAACTAGCTTTGCATTGCCCGCTGCCTGCCACTGCTGTCTGGGCTAGGGATTTTCGGTAAAATAGAAACAATCGTATATTTACAACAAAATTTTCCAAAACTTATGTCCTCACATCATATTGTACGTACCGATCAAGAGCCTGCACTAATCATCGCGAATGGTCAATCTTGCAGCAACGAACTGCTGGGTCAATTGCTCGAATGGTCACCACTTGTTTTAGTTCTCGATTCGGCAATTCAACGAGTGATAGACCTTAATATTAAGGTAGATGTTTTGTTAGGAGATTTCGATAGAGATTTTGATCCCGCTTTATACGAGCAACAGCAATTTCCCCTCGAAATAGTGTATACTCCAAATCAAGATAAAACCGATCTCGAAAAAGCTTTTGATTATTTAATCGAACGCAAAATTCCCGCAGTCAATGTTGTTTGGGCAACTGGAAAACGAGCCGACCACAGCATTACGAATATGACCAACATTGTTCGATATCGCAATAAACTCAAAATTGTAATTCTCGATGATTACTCCAAAATTTTTCTACTTCAACGCGATTTCAAAAAATGGTACACAGCAAATAGTATTCTGTCCCTTATTCCCGTTGGTACCGTAACTGGCATCACTTCCAACAATCTGACTTACGAACTTAATGACGATACGTTAATTATAGGTTATCGAACTGGAAGCAGCAACTCCGTAAAAGAGGACGGAATTGTGAGTATTGAGCATACGAGTGGGGATTTGTTGCTGATGGAGTGTGAAGACTAAAGTCATCCAAAAAATGGAATAATCGAAAAAAGCAAAATGAATGAGGAATCTAAAAGAGGGAATAATCCAAAAAATCGAAATGAATAAAGATGGAAGGATTTAAAAATTTTGCAAATCTGACAAAGCAAAATAATTGAAAGATTAAAGGTTTTGCGAAACCCAGACTATCAATAAAAGCCAACTGATTTAAACCAAAAAGGCACCATTCATTTTTGACCCCAGCGGGGTCGAACAATTTCACAAGTCGTTGATTTTACAATACATCATAAGAGAACATTTAAGAAAAATTCCAATCCCATACTAGAACATTTCAAAAGGTGCGACCCCTACGGGGTCGAAAACACACAAAACCTTATTTTCTATAAACATTTGATCCCGATGGGATCAGGTATTGACATAATTTTAATTATTATAATTTCATTCTATTCTTTAAAAACATTTCTGGACTAATTATCGCCAGAGAACTGTTTTGAAAGTCTTTAATGTTTCTAGTTAAGATAATTTGAATCGTCCCATTATTAATCGCGGCAAAATTTTGAAGAGCATCCTCAAAATTTTTAAATTTCGAATTAAGCGCATCTATCACAACTTCTCGATCCATTATCACAACTTCAACTATAACCAAAAGTTGTTTTAATTTTTCAATAATGATATCGTGTGGCGCAGTTTTTCTAAGTAAATAGTATACATTACTTATGATTACTGCTGTTGTGTAACCCTTTATTTGCTCCGTTTCACAAAGCACAAATAATTCCGTAGCAAATTCCGCAAATGGTTTTCTATCAAAGAAAAAATCAAGGATTACATCTGTATCAATTAGAACATTATCCATTTATAAATATTTTTCTTCAAGCCTATTGGTAAGCTCTTCTTTATAATCGAAATCACTAGGCATTTTGAAAGATCCTTTTAAAGATCTCACAACTGGAGTTAGTTTAATCTTTTCATCCTTCTCTGATTCTTTAGTCAACGACTTTAGATAATTTTCAATGATATTTGAAAGGCTTCTATTTTTATTTTTGGCGTATTCTTTCGCCTTGATAATAACTTCTTGCTGTATCGTTAATGTTAGCTTGGTACTCATATTTTTTACTCAAAGATAATAAAAAAATATCATACGTGTTGTTTGCTATATTAATTATACGTGTTAATAATCTTTCTTAGTTAAAAATTATTGATATTGTCATTATAAACTCACCCTAATCACCTCTTGTCAAACGGTCTATAATCTGTTCAAAGATTAAAATGTGAATTAACCACCTCACGCCTTGCCCCGATAGAAACGGCATCCTCTGGCTTTTTCCTTAAAAAAAAGCCAGAGATATAGTGGATAGCGGGAAAAAGCTCCAAAAAAAATTATTGAATTAACAAGCTTTTGTCAAATCTTCGACTTTGAAATAATGCTCTATATCTTCCTGATTCTGACTTTTACAAGCAGCGTAAGGTTCGGATTGTGACAAGAGTCGCTTCTTGATTATTGGTCTGATCAACATCGTCAAAAACCGTTGAACGGCAGAAACTTTGGCTGCAACCTGCTCAAAATAACTGTCAATTGTATCTCTGCGGAAATCTACAATAGACTGCAATACATCGCCGTCGGTGTAGAAACCACAGTGGAAATTCTTTGTGGCAAACGCAGATTCGGGAAAATTGAGCTTCCCCAAACCGAAAATATCAAAGGAACGCAACAGAAAAGCTTTATACGAAATTCGGCAACTCGATCCACCACCTAAATTGTAAATATTTCCTGTCAGCTCCTTACAATGCTTGATCCCATTCACAAAAGCACGAGCAGTATCTGCAGGAGTTGCGATTTCCATAGCCGTTTTAAGTGGCATATGAAACATTAATTTAGAAATTTTATGGTCGCCCATAATGGCAGCCAATCGAAAAATTGTCCACTTTAAAGGAGAGTTTTGAATAATATGTTCGGCTTCTATCTTAGTTTTGGCATATTCATCACGAGGACTCGGCACTAATATATCGTTTACAGTTATTAACGGACTATCTACTCGGTCGCCATAAACCGAAATCGACGAACTGTACATAAAAAATGCACGTGGAGAAAATTCGCTGAGTGCTTTTACAAGATTTTCTGTCCCTTGAACATTTATCTTTTGCGAAAGTAACGGATAATCGTCTGCAACGGGGGGAATAATAGCTGCAAGATGAATCACGAAATCTTGATTGTGGCAAGCTTTGCTAACATCACCAAAATTGGAAATGTCACCATAAACCAAAGTAGCAAGTTTTGCAAAAGATCTAAGTTTTCGCTCTGAACGTTTGGTTTTTATGTCGAAAACTGTGATTTCATATAAATTTGATTGCTCGGATAGTTGTTTCAAAACCTGAAAACCCACAGTCCCCGAAGCGCCCGTAAGCAGTACTCTTTTCTTAGTTGCCATAAAATAATACTTTCATTAAAGATTATTGCTAAAATTGAT
>JBBSRP010000137.1:0-8350 GCA_038242935.1 Flavobacteriales bacterium | reverse complement strand
TTCCTACTCTCTAATTCCTATTCTCTAATTCCTATTCCCTAATTCTTATTCCCTAATTCCTATTCCCTAATTCCTACTCTCTAATTCCTATTCTCTAATTCCTATTCCCTAATTCCCATTCCCTAATTCCTATTCCCTAATTCCTACTCTCTAATTCCCATTCCCTAATTCCTATTCCCTAATTCCTATTCCCTAATTCCTAATCCCTAATCCCTAATTCCAACTCTCTAATTCATATTCTCTTTCCTTCTTTCCATCCTGATTTAATAATTATTATTTAAAAAACAATATCAGTACACTTTAATGAACGAAATTTACAATAGTACAAAATGACGGAACGATTCATTTTGTAAAAAAAATTATGTAAAAGAAGAAAATTATGGATAACAAATCATTAATACTAATCGTCGGAGCCGGTCCTGGCGTAAGTGCAGGTATTGCCAGGAAATTTGGCACAAACGGATTTAAAGTGATCCTTATTGCAAGACGACAAGAATCATTAAACTTGCAAGTTGAGAAACTTAAAAATAAAAATGTTGAAGCTGTTGGTATCGTCGCCGATGCCTCCATTCCAGAATCACTAATCGCGGCTTTTAAGCAAATTACCTCAGATTATGGAGATCTAGATGTGTTAGTTTATAATGCAGGATCCAATTCGATTAATAATCCATCGGTCTTGAATCGAGAAGCATTACTAAAAGATTTTAACGTCAATGTGGCTGCTGCTTTAATTAGTGCCCAACAAGTTATTCCAAATATGATAGAGCGCAAAAGTGGCACTATCTTATTTACTGGTGGAATGCTGGCTATAAACCCAGTGCCTTCTAGAGCATCTGCGTCAATAAGCAAAGCAGGATTGCGGAATCTCAGTTTTACTTTGGCAGATGAATTATCTCCATTTAACATTCATGTCGCAACCGTTACTATTGGAGGAGTTGTAAAAGAAGGAACCTTTTTTGATCCCGATTTAATTGCCGAAGCCTATTGGGAATTGTATAATACAAAAGATAAAAAAGAAATTATTTACAAACCAAATTAGTATAAACCTAGACAAAGCAAATCTGCAAACATTTACTAGAGCTGCAACTGGAGTTCTTTGCGCCAGAAAATAAAAATTTGGAGAATTGAAAAGATTGCATCTATTGCATTTTTCTCGCTGATACAACAATCGTAAATCCAATTATTACAACGCAAAGTAATAGTTTATGTCACATCTTTTTTAGAAATGAATTTGAAAGTTTTTATACATTAAAAACATCCATTAGTTGCCACCCATAAACTCCAAAATCTCATCATACCTACTGCTCCATGGCCAAAAATATTGAAGTACCATAGGAATGTGTTTTTTGTCGAGATAGATTGTCGGGACGTCTTTTTGGTAATTTTTTAACTCTTTTAAAAAACGTTCATTTGCAACTTTTATAGACGGATATGTTTTCTTACCTACATAAATTAGAAAAGGGGGGATTTCTTTACTTAGAAAGTAGATTGGCGAGGCGTTTTTCCACTCTTCTGGATTATTTGTCCATGTTGCGAGATAATCATTTTCGTCTGTAGGTGGATAGTTTTCTAGATAGTGTTTCATATCAAGGCCTGCGGCATCATTTAAAATAATTCCAGAAACCGTTTCTGCGGGAATCCCATATTTTGAATTCATCGTTGCGAGCGCAACTAAATGACCTCCGGCAGAATGTCCGCTTACAAAAAGTTTATTACTATCTCCCGTATATTTTTCGATGTTTACTTTTGTCCACTCAATAGCCGCAGCAATTTGGTGTGTCATCTCATCGTAATTAGCATTGGGACTCAAGGTGTAGGATGGAATCACGGTGACCACTCCTTTTTTAGCAAAATTTCGTCCTATAAATCCATATAGATTTTTATTACCTGTATTCCAATTTCCACCATGTACAAATATTAAGACTGGCATCGGACCTACTGAAGTCTTCCTCGGCACGAAAATATTCATTTTTAAATCTGACTTATCAGATTTCTTAAGGTAGGTAACGTCTTTGAATTTTTGTGAACTGCAACTAGCAAATACTATGCTTATAATGACAATTAAACTTAAAATACGCATGTTTTTTTACAGTAATATACTAGTTTTATTAGTATCTGGATTGGGAAGTAAACATTAATCGTGAGCATTACACTGTATAATTACTGCTTCGAAAGAGACGAAATCTCATGGGAGAGCTGTGGCGAAGCAAAATAATCGTACCTATACATGAATTAGCGCAGCGGCTATATATAGTTCTTTTCGCCGAAAGGCGTAAAAAAAACTCAATCATTTTAATTTAATTATATTTATACAAAAAAAGACAACAATTTCTCACAGCCTTTAAATTCTAGCAGCAATAAAAGATTGAGATTTGGACTGTCTCGCCCATATTAAGAACCAATTCCTTTATATATAAATCCAATAGCTTCTAATTCTTTTTTATCCAAAATATTACGACCATCAAAAACAAAAGCAGGTTTCTGCATATTGTCATAGATGCGTTGCCAATCGTAGCCTTTAAACTCTTCCCACTCCGTAAGTATTGCGATAGCATGTGCATCTTTGCAAGCTTCATAAGCATCATCGTGCATTTTGACATCTCTACTACAAGTATCGTCACAGCCAGCCAAAACTAGATCTAAGTCAGATTTCATTTGCATTGCAGTCACTTTTGGATCGTAAACCGCAATATTTGCTTGCTCGCAGAGTAGATCTGCAGCTACATAAATAGCCGGTGATTCTCGTGTGTCGTTTGTATCTTTTTTGAATGCCCAACCTAAGAAAGCAATTTTTTTGTCTGCAACAGTATTGTAAAGTGTTTTTACGATATTGCGACCAAATCGTCTCTTTTGATGGTCGTTCATAATTATTACCTGCTCCCAATAATCGGCAACTTCTTGCAATCCGTAGCTTTGTGCTATGTACACAAGATTCATAATGTCCTTTTGGAAACATGACCCTCCAAATCCTACAGATGCTTTTAGAAACTTTGCACCTATTCGGCTATCCATTCCTATCGCCGTAGCAACTTCATTGACATCGGCACCAGTTTTCTCACACAATTCTGACATTGCATTTATAGAGGAGACTCTCTGTGCTAAAAAAGCATTCGCTGTCAATTTTGACAACTCCGAAGACCATACATTAGTGGTAAGTATTCGTTCCTGCGGTACCCAGTTTGAGTAAATCGCAGCTAATTCGGCAATTGCAATATGACCTTCTACTGAATCATCTCCACCAATCAAGACTCTGTCTGGAGCAAGCAAATCTTTGACCGCAGTTCCTTCTGCAAGAAATTCAGGATTTGACAAAATCTGAAACTGAACTCCATTTCCTGTATGATCCAAAATACTTTTGATAGCTGCGGCTGTACGCACAGGCAAGGTAGATTTCTCAATTACAATTTTATCAGTTTTTGCTACGCGTGCAATAGTTCGCGCGCATAACTCAATATATTTTAAATCTGCCGCCATTCCCTTGCCCAATCCGTAGGTTTTGGTAGGAGTATTTACGGAGATAAATATCATATCTGCTTCTTCTATAGCTTTATCAACTTCTGTTGAAAAAAATAGGTTTTTGCCTCTTACCTGCCCTACTATTTCAGCTAGTCCTGGTTCGTAAATTGGCAATTTATCTAAATCGCTATCGTTCCACGCAGCAATTCTAGCTTCGTTAAGATCGACAACCGTTACTTGAATTGCCGGACATTTTTGAGCAATTACTGCCATCGTAGGTCCACCAACATATCCTGCACCAATACAACAGATTTTTTTAATATTCATAACATTTTAACTTAAGTAATTGATGCGGCGATGAGCACCGCAATTTTTTATATAATTTATTTTCAATATCTGGTTTCTGTCATAATCGAAGTTGAAACCGCAAAGGAAAACAAAGATTTTTTGGAATTTTTAAATTATTGCGATTTATCGATTTTTCCAACTTTAAATCTTTAAATCTTTTAATTCCTCAGATTTTCCCAATACCAGCCAACCGCTTCTTTAAGTCCTTCCTTAATAGAAAACTGAGGATCATAGCCCAATAATTCCTTCGCTTTATCAATACTTGCCAACGAATGTGGTATATCTCCAGCTCTATTTGGCCCGTAAATAATTTCAATATCGGCAATCTTAGCATCGTATTCAGAAAGAAATTCTTTAAGATATCCTACAAGATCGTTTAAAGTATTTCTATCACCGTAAGCGGTATTATAAACTGTATTTACAGCCTCAGGATTTTGCGTAGTCATTGCGCGCTCATTCATCTGAATTACATTATCGATATAAGTAAAATCTCTTGAGAAGTTACCGTCACCGTTTATTATAGGACTTTCATTATTCATAAGTTGCATTACAAACTTAGGGATAACCGCTGCATAAGCACCATTAGGGTCTTGCTTGCGACCAAAAACATTGAAATATCTAAGACCAATAGTCTCTAATCCGTAGCTACTGCTAAAGATATTGGCGTACAATTCATTTACATATTTTGTAATAGCATAAGGCGATAACGGTTTCCCGATTACATCTTCTATCTTAGGCAATCCTTTTGAATCTCCGTAAGTAGATGAACTTGCAGCATACACAAAACGCTTAACTTTTGCATCACGTGCCGCAACAAGCATATTTAAAAATCCCGAAACATTGACATCGTTAGAAGTAATAGGGTCATTTATAGAACGTGGCACCGAACCTAAAGCTGCCTGATGTAAAACGTACGACGCACCTTCAACTGCTTTCTTACAATCCTCTAAATTGCGAATATCACCTTCTATTAGTGTGAAATTTTTATGATCTATAAACGCAGGAAGATTATGACGATGACCGGTTGCAAAATTATCCAAACAAACAACTTTGTAATTTTTTCCTATAAAGTATTCACAAAGGTTGGAACCTATAAATCCAGCTCCGCCGGTAATCAAAATCGTAGTATTCTCGTTGTCTATCATCATTATAACATTTATTTTTTTCTAAAAGTCCTTTTTATTTTGCCCATTATCGAATGATCCTCTTCGTCATCGTGGTACCCTTGGGCATAAGTACAGTAACCATAACCGTAGCCATAACCGTAGCCGTCTCCATAACCAGAGCCATATTTAGCCTTATTCTGATAGCCATTAAAAACAATAGAAACATTTGTAAGTTCTTTACGTTCCGTCCTATTATTTAAGAGCCGAATCATTTCCTTCTTTGTATAATTTTGACGCACGACATAAAGAGTAACATCTGCAAACTGAGATAGTTCAACAGCATCAGAAACAAGTCCTACAGGAGGTGTGTCAAGTAATATATAATCGTACTTTTCCTTTAATTTATTAATAAATTCGGCCATTGCATCTCCGATAAGCAGCTCAGAAGGATTTGGGGGAATAGGGCCGGAACTCACCACATCCAGATTAGGTACACTTGTTGAAAATATTACCTCATCAAAAGTTGATTGTCCAATTAGGTAATTTACGACACCTATATCATTTGTTAATCCAAAGTCTTCAAATATCTTAGGCTTACGCAAATCGAGTCCTACGAGTATCGTTTTTTTTCCGCTCAAAGCGAATACAGTACCTAAATTTATGCTGCAATACGTTTTCCCCTCTCCACTGATCGAAGAAGTTAGCAGTAACGTTTTACTGTGCTCAAGATTATTTTTTTTGTATATAAACTGTAGAGACGATCGAATTGCTCTAAAAGATTCTGAAAGAGCAGATTTTGGTTTTTCAAAAACTGTTAAATTTGAATTACTTGTTTTAAGTCCAATTACTCCTATTATCGGAATATTAGTGTTTCTAGTAATATCATCTGTATTTAAGATCGAGTCTTCTATAAAGAAGAGAGCAAAAATTATTAAAAGCGGAATTATCATTCCCAAAAATGCGGCAAGTATATAATTGACACTAGTGTTAGGCCCTACAAGACCGCGACCGATATCTTTGGCAGAATCTATAAAATGTATATCCGATAAGTTCGCAGCTTTTACAATTTCGGCTTCGTTGCGTTTGGCAAGAAAAGAATTAATGATGCTTTCGCTAAGGTCATATTTGCGCTTTATTTTTACATACTCTTGCTTGTCCGAAGGAAGCTTTCTGATATCACTTTCTATACCAGCAATTTTTGAATTCACTAGAGATAGGTCATAATCAACCTCCTTTTTTGCAGATTTAATATTCTCTATCAGTACTCTTTTTAATGCTTCAATTTGCACATCAAAATCTTTAAACAACCTCTCACTTTTTACGGTGTATGCCAACTCTGATCGTTCGGCAGAAAGTGCTATTATTTTTGAAACATTTGCAGATATATTGGGATCGTCTATTCCAGCCACAGATGGTGCAGGAAGTTTGGCAAAATCTACGCTATTTCTAAGGTAATTATTTAGGGAATTGAGATAGGCAATTTTGCGAAGAATTCCATCTTTTTGAACATCATACTGAAGCAAGTTGCCGGAAATCATACTCCCGTCAGCTTCCATTTCAAATACATTTTTATCTTTTGTAAAGGCTTTCATTTCTCCTTCCGAAACCTTCAACTGATTATCCATCGCGGCAAGCGTACTATCGATAAACGCAATTGTATTTGTGGCAAACTGGTTTTTACGATCCAGTTGCGACTTTATAAGTGTTTTTACAGTTTCATTCAGATAATCCACCATACGGGTTTTGTTGGTTCCCTGCAGCGAAAGTGTAATAAGCGAACCTGCTTTAGCATCAATGTCAGTACCAATTCCGCGATATGAAGCTACAACATCATCAAAATTTCTGAATTTTACAATGTATTCATTGCCAATATAATTTCCTGGCTGATCTGTCATTTCAACTGCAAGATTTAGAAATGGTAAAGCAATTTTCTCTCCAACCTTAAATCTTTTTATAAATTCACCTTCTGCCACTTTCACATCAGATCGTTTATTATCTTCATAATAAACTGCTTCGACAGATGCACTGGAGAATTCTAATCTGACAGTAAATTCAGAAGGTGTTACAAATTTGATGTAGACCGCTTGATTTAAAATGTTCGCATTTTTCTTATCCAAGCTGATGTAAAATGGAACGGCTCCATACGCATCTCGCGTATAATAATCGTCCTGAACAAGATAGTCTATATAATAATCTAATTTTTCGACTACCAATTCGTTGTGAGACCGTGATTTAATAGTAGAAGAAATATTTTGTATTTGATCTGAAGTTCCACCCCAATTAAATACAAGAGAAGTATTAGAAGTAAAAAAAGGATTATTCTCTTCTTTTACAACAACAGTCGTATCCATCACGTAAATTTTCTCTTTTCTAATATTTACCTGATGTGCTATGGTAAACGCAATGACTAAACTAGCCAGAAACCATCTCCAATAGCTAGCGGTTTTGATTAAAAAACCTTTAAAGTCAAAGGTATTTTGATTCTCAAGAAAGCTAAAGTCTTTATTGTCTAGCATAATCTTACCTTGTTAGCAATAAAATGGTTGTTGTCACCAGTGTAAGAGCAGAAATGATTGTGGTAAAGGACTGTAGTCCTGTCGTACCTGTACCCCACGTTTTTTGTGGCAAAGGTTTGATATATACATAATCATTTGGCTGCAAATAGTAATAAGGCGATTTCATTGCATTGATGTCTGTCAAATCAATACTGTGAATTTCTGTACCGTGCGGAAATTGTCTAATAACGGCAACATTTTTACGATCGCCAGTAACTGTGATATCTCCTGCATTGGCAACAGCCTCCAGAATATTTACTTTGTCTTGTAATAATGTTTTTGTTCCAGGCGACTGAATTTCACCGTTGATAGTATATCTGAAACCTGCAAGTTTTACACTTACAAAAATATTAGCTGTAGCTTTAAAATATTCTGCAAGTAGTTGCTTTTCTATGGCTTGCCTCGCTTCGGCAACTGTAAGACCTAAAATATTGATCTCATTTAATAATGGAATTCGAATATTTCCATGATCGTCAATTGTATATCCGCTAAAATATAAAGTCTCTGCAGATTGAGCTGTTGTCGCTTCGGAAGTTTTAAACATTTCGACCAATTTGGAGTCAATTGCTTTAATGTCGACACTAACGATATCGTTTACTTGTAATCTATATGGTTTTGAAGCTACGGCACTCATTGGAGCAACGGCCTCATCAGGATACTTGTTTTGTAAGTAAATAAGGTCTTTCGTGGGAACACAAGATGAGAAGAGACAAATGATTGCCAGTAAATACAAGAATGATTTTGTCATTTCTACAAAAATGTTAGTAAACAAAGATAGTTTTTCATTTTTAATATCAAAAAAAGCATGATTATATATTTGCTAGCTGATTTTGAGAGAGTTTTCAAATGGGATTCGTTGTAGGATGCTGCGCCCTAGTGTAACTT
>JBBSRP010000136.1:0-8372 GCA_038242935.1 Flavobacteriales bacterium | reverse complement strand
TCAATTTTACTTAAAAACTTCAATTATGGCGGAGTGGTTTTTAGCCCTGATTACCTTCGTTCATTTCGGTTCGCTCGGGTGTTGTGTAACGCCTTTTGCAGGCATAAGCAAATTTTTTGTTGCATAAAAAAAAAGCGACCGAAGGAAGCTCTTTTTTTTGCTTACAAAAATGGCTTATGGCAAAAAAGCTTGGAACAAAAAGCAGGATTAGCTCCAAAAAAAAAGCGCCCATAATAAATTATAGACGCTATATAAATTAAGATTTTTTCTACAAATTAACAGGGACAGGATTGTCGTGGAGCTTGTCTACAGATTTCGCAACAATCGTAGCAACGGCGGCATCTGACGTGACATTTACGACAGTTCGCACCATATCTAAAGGTCTATCAATTGCGAAAATTAGTGCTAAACCAGCCTCAGGAATTCCAGCTTGACCCAGCACAATAACCAGCATTACCATTCCCGCACTTGGCACTGCTGCCGAGCCGATTGACGCTAAAGTTGCTGTGACAACAATCATTAATTGGGTGCTTAAATCGAGTTCTAAACCAAAAGCTTGCGCGATAAAAATCGCTGCAACCGCCTGATAAAGACTCGTTCCGTCCATATTTACCGTCGCCCCAAGAGGCAAAACGAAACTTGAAACTTCCTCATCTACACCCAAATGTTCCGTCACTCGCTCCATAGTTACGGGCAAAGTTGCGGCACTTGAACTCGTTGAAAAAGCAAGCAATTGTGCAGGCATTAAAGCAGAGAAAAACCGCTTTGGCGAAACTTTTGCAAAGATCATAAGTAGCGAGGGATAGAAAATGAAAATTAGCAAAAACAATCCTGTGAGTACTGTGGCTGCGTAAACGAGTAGCGCTTGCAGTGTTGTGAAATCAGGGATTTCGACCATTAATGCTGCCATTAAAGAAAATACACCGATAGGTGCGGCAAGCATTATAATGTCAATAATCTTCAGAATTACGTCGTTGAAACCTCGAAAAAATGCTGAAACTGGTTCGGCTTTTTTGGGTTCAATTAGGATAAGTCCAACTCCAATTAAGATCGCAAAAAGGATAACTTGTAACATTTTGGCATTGTCGCCCATTGCAAAAAATACATTTTCGGGAACGATGTCTACTAATGCCTGAAGTGGCCCTTGATTCTTGGCAGTTTCGGCAAGTTGAATTTTTTGTGCGGCATCTCCTGCAAAACTAGAAAGTAATGATTCTCGAGATTCTTGGTTGATATAACTTCCGGGTTTGACAACATTAGCTAAAACGAGTCCTAATGAAACTGCAATAACTGTTGTAAATAAATACAACCCAACTGTTCGACCACCAAGTTTTGATAATTTGGAAATATCCTGCAAATCTGCCAACCCATTGATTAGTGACACCAAAATAAGTGGTACCGCAATCATTTTGAGCAGGTTTATAAATATTGTTCCGAAAGGTTTTATCCAATCTGTTACGAATTGCAGTTGATCGAAGTTTTTCATTATATAACCAAAGATCAATCCGACAACCATCCCGAAGAGGATTTTCCAATGTAGAGCTATTTTCATTTATTGCTGTAAATTTTATTTAAAAGAAAGAAATCTGCCAAAACCAGTGCTGCCATTGCTTCTACAATTGGTACGGCGCGCGGCACGACACAAGGATCGTGACGGCCTTTGCCCATCAAATCGACGATTTCTCCTTGAGAATTTATTGTTTGTTGATTTTGCATTATTGTTGCAACAGGTTTAAAAGCAACTCGGAAATATATGTCCATTCCGTTGCTGATTCCGCCTTGTATTCCACCAGAAAGATTGGATTTGGTAGTTCCATCTGCATTATAAAGATCGTTGTGTTCACTTCCTAACATTTTCGCACCACAGAATCCACTTCCATATTCAAAACCTTTAACGGCATTTATAGAAAGCATCGCGTGCCCAAGAGTAGCGTGAAGTTTGTCAAAAACAGGTTCGCCAAGACCAATTGGCACATTCTGAATTACGCAAGTAATTGTACCGCCAACAGTGTCACCTTGTTTTCTTATTTGTTTGATATTGCCTTGCATTTTCTCTGCAGATGCTAAATCTGGACAACGAACATCATTGGTTTCGGTAAGTGAAAAATCTAGTTGCTGATACGGTTTGTCGATAAAAATCTCTCCAACAGAAGATACAAAAGCATTGATTTTAATGTTTGGAATAATCTGTTTTGCAATTGCACCTGCCGCTACTCGAGAAGCAGTTTCTCTTGCAGAACTCCGACCGCCACCACGGTAATCGCGAATTCCATATTTTTGTTGATACGTATAATCAGCGTGACTGGGTCTGAAAGTATCTTTGTATTCTGAATAATCCGCTGGTTTCTGATTTGTATTTCTAATGATAAAACCAATAGGAGTTCCAGTAGTTTTCCCTTCGAAAATACCCGAAAAAAACTCGACTTCATCCTCTTCTTTTCGTTGTGTTACGATGGAAGATTGACCAGGTTTGCGTCTTTGCATTTCTCTGCGAATCGCATCAAAATCTATTTCGATTCCCGCAGGACATCCATCAATAGTTCCGCCAATTGCCTCGCCGTGTGACTCCCCAAAAGTAGTAAGTGTAAAGAGGGTTCCGAAACTATTTCCTGCCATATTTCAAAGTTTGGAAACAAATATATGATATAAGTTTAAAAAATTGTCTTTTGCTGTTGCTAAATGTAGATTTAGAGGAAAATCAGCCGTGATTTAGACTTCGATTTTTCTAATTCTGAGCCTCAAACTGCATAAAAAAATGTACCTTTGCCAAAAAATTAAAATGAGCACATTCGAGCAATTTAATCTTCCAAAATCTGTACAGAAAGCCATTGACGATCTGGGTTTTACAGCTCCTACTCCTATTCAAGAGAAATCATTTGGAGTGATAATGTCAGGCCGTGACATGATGGGAATTGCTCAAACGGGTACGGGTAAAACTTTGGCTTACCTATTACCTCTACTTAAGTTGTACAAATTTTCTACATCTCACACTCCAAAACTTGTAATTCTTGTCCCTACTCGCGAGCTAGTTGTGCAGGTTGTAGAAGAAGTTCAAAAACTTACCAAATATATGTCGGTACGCTCACTCGGTGTATACGGAGGTGTAAATATAAATACTCAAAAAACGGCAGTTTATACTGGAATTGATATACTTGTGGGAACTCCCGGACGGGTGATGGATCTTGCATTGGACAATGTAATTCGATTTGAAGATACCCAAAAACTGGTTATTGATGAGTTTGACGAGATGTTGAATTTAGGTTTTAGAGTTCAGCTGACTTCTATTCTTGCAATGATGCCTAAGAAAAGACAAAACATTCTGTTTTCTGCAACAATGACTGATGAAGTTGATGCGATTCTAAATGACTTTTTTGATTATCCAGAAGAAGTAACACTTGCAGCATCAGGGACACCACTTGAAAATATAAAGCAGGTGACGTATGATGTTCAAAATTTTAATACCAAAATCAATTTACTCACTTACTTACTTCAGAATAATGAGGGAATGAGCCGTGCTTTGGTTTTTGTAAATAACAAACGTATTGCAGATATGCTTCACGAGAAAATAGATGCACAGTTTGAAGGAGAATTTGGAGTAATCCACTCTAACAAATCTCAAAATTACCGTCTTAGTACGATGGCTAATTTCCAAGATGGAAGTTTACGTGGAATCATCACGACGGATATTATGGCGCGTGGATTGGATATTTCGAATATTACCCACGTAGTAAATTTCGAAATGCCTGAAATGCCTGAGCAGTATATGCACAGAATTGGTAGAACAGGTCGTGCAGATGCTAGTGGAACAGCGATTAACTTTGTGACTGCTCGTGAGAAAGAAATGCAAGAAGCCATCGAAGAATTGATGGACTTTGAACTTCCAATGACAGATTTCCCAGAAGAAGTGGTGATTTCAACTACTTTGATTGGGCCAGAAAAAGACAAAGAAAAAATCAAATTCTTACTTAAAAAACCAAAACTTACAGGCGATGGCGCTTTCCAAGAAAGATCTGATAAGAATAAGAAAGTAAATCTTGGTGGTCCTTCAAAAACCAAAAAGAAAACACACGGTTCTATAAATAGAGGTTTGATGCGTGCTCAGACTGCAAAAAGAAACAAAAAGAAAAAGTAATTTCAGATTTGAAGTGAGCGTTTGACAATCGCCTCAAATGTTTGTGTTTATACTTTTTAATTTAGAAAACTTACTACTATATTTGATAAACTTAAAAAAGAATGCACTTTAAATATCCAGAAATACTCTACTTCCTTTTCCTTCTGGTTATTCCTATAATAGTTCACTTATTTCAGTTACGGCGATTTAAGAAAGAATATTTTACAAATGTTCGATTCTTGAAAAATCTTGTTGTGCAAACTAGAAAAAGTTCACAATTAAAAAAATGGTTGCTTCTTATTACTAGAATGCTACTTCTTACAGCATTAATTATTGCTTTTGCACAACCTTTTAGCGATGCAAAAGATACTTCAAATACCAATAATAGTCTTTTTGTAATTCTCGACAATTCCTTTTCGATGCAAGCGAAAGGAGAAAAAGGCGAATTGCTAAAACGTTCTGTTGAAGATATTCTTCTGGAAATTCCAGAGAATCAATCATTTTCACTTCTCACAAATGATCAGAATTATTGGGATACCGATATCCGTTCGATTCAAAAGGATTTGCAGCAAATTTCTTATTCAAATAATTCATTTGATCTTGAAACTCAGATTGGAAAAATTAACAGCAAAAATTCACTTAGTGGCAAAGATATAATTGTCATTACTGACGGAATTGGATTAAAATCCAAAGATGTGGATGCCGCAAACAAGGGACTTCTGACTCATTTTATAATTCCGAAATTTCAAAAGCAAAGCAACGTCTCTATTGATAGTATTTACATTAGCGACACTCAAGATAATTTTTATGATATTGCTGTAAATGTTAGTGCGTACGGAAAAGCGGAGGGCAACTTGAGTATGGCACTTTATAATAATGGCAAACTTGTCGCCAAAACGCTTTTGAAACTCGATAAATCTAAAGTTACTGTTCCATTCAAAATTGCAAAAACCAATTTTCACGGATATGTGCAAATCGAGGACAACGCCTTAGAATATGATAATACGTATTATTTCTCTATCGAAAGTCCAAAAAAAACAGCGGTTATCAACATTGGTGAAGATGAGTTATCAGGATTTCTAAAAAGAATTTACACTTCGGAGGAATTTGATTATAAAAATTCAACTCTACAAAAATTAGATTATAGCTTATTACAAGATCAAGATGTTGTTGTGTTGAATGAATTACCTGATATTCCCGAAGCATTGCAAACAAATCTAAAAGCATTCGCTAGTGAAGGTGGAAGTATTATTGTGATTCCTTCGAAAGCTATGTCTTCTGACAATGGCTCTTCATTTCTTTCGAAATTTGGAAATTATCAGTTTCTAAAATACGAAGATCAAGAGAAAAAAGTAAGTACGATTGCTTTTGATAATCCGCTGTACAAAGGTGTTTTCGAAAAGAAAGTCGACAATTTTGAATATCCAACAACAAATGCTTCATTTGATATTCGAACTGCTGCTGTTTCGGCTCTAAAATATGCTGACCAAAGTAGCTTTCTATCTATAATTCCATTTAAAAGTGGAAAAGTATATGTTTTTTCTGCGCCTATAAATAAGAAAAATAGCAACTTCCAAAACTCTCCTTTAATCGTTCCTACGTTTTACAATATGGCTCAAGCCAATGCAAACGCAGCGATTTCGGCAATCAAAATTGGTTCAGATCAATCCTTTTCGGCCTTTACAAGTTTGGGGAAAGATGCAGTTTTGAAAGTTGAGAATCAAGACGAAAGCTTCATTCCGATGCAAAAAGTCTTTAATAAAAAAGTCACGCTTTCATTTGCTGATAATCCATCGATATCTGGGAATTATCAAGTAATGAATAAGAGCGAGAAAATAGCGTTAGTTAGTTTCAATTACGACAGATCCGAAAGTGATTTGAGCAATATCGACAAGAATATTTTAGACAAATTGAATACCACAGAAAGTATCGATTCGATATTATCGGCAATAAAATCAGACAGAACAGACAATTCATTTTGGAAATGGTTTATTGCCCTTTGCCTGCTCTTTTTAATCACTGAAATAGCCATTCAAAAATTTATAAAATGAAAATAATCATAAAAGCTGCTACGATTATTGATGCCGCAAGTCCATTTAATAATAAGAAAATCGATTTATTAATTGAGGATGGAATAATTTCAAATATTGCAGAAACCATTGCCAATGATTCTAATATCGATGAACTTAGTTTAGAAAATTTACACATTTCTAGCGGTTGGTTTGATAGTAGCGTAAGTTTTGGCGAGCCAGGTTATGAAGATCGAGAAACTATCTGCAATGGTGTGATGGTTGCGGCCAAAAGTGGTTTTACAGCCGTTGCCCTGCAGCCCAACTCTACTCCTATTATAGACAATCAGTCGCAGGTTTCATTTGTAAAAAATAAAGCAAACGCAGCAGCAACTGATCTTTATCCAATTGGAGCTTTGACAAAAGCATCAGAAGGGAAAGATCTTGCCGAACTTTTTGATATGAAAAATGCAGGTGCAATTGCTTTTGGAGATTACAATAAGAGCATCAGCAATTCTCTTCTATTTAAAATTGCATTACAATACACACAAGATTTTGATGGTTTAGTAATTGCTTTTTGCGAAGACAAAAATCTGCGCGGTTCAGGAATTGCAAACGAAGGTATCGTCAGTACTCAGCTAGGGTTAAAAGGAATTCCCAATCTTGCCGAAGAAGTTGATCTTGCTAAGAATTTATTTATTTTGGAATATACAGGAGGAAAACTTCATATTCCGACAATTTCTACAGCGAAATCTGTCGAACTTATTCGTGAAGCCAAAAAGAAAGGTCTCAAAGTAAGTTGCAGCGTAAGTGTTCATCATTTGACGCTTACCGATGAAGCTTTGCAAGGATTTGACACCAGATATAAAGTGACTCCTCCTTTGCGTGAAGAATCTGACAGAAAAGCATTAATTGCTGCCGTTCTTGATGGCACGATTGATATGATAACTTCAGATCATACTCCTATAGATATCGAACATAAGAAAATGGAATTTGATAAAGCAATGAACGGTACAATTGGTTTAGAAAGTGCATTTGCTGCTTTGCAAATCGTTCTACCTACAGAAGTAATTGTCGAAAAACTTACAGCAGGAAAATTAATTTTTGGAATAGAATCTTCAAAAATCGAGAAAGGCGTTAACGCTAATTTTACTTTATTCACTCCAACAGGAAAAGCGATTTTTACAAAAAAAGATATCTTATCAAAATCAAAAAACTCTGCTTTTCTAGGTTTTGAAACACAAGGAAAAGTATATGGAATTTTTAATAACTCTCAATTAATTTTAAAATAATGATTACGCAAAATACGATTGAAGAAGGTAAAAAAACAGCAATAATCAGTTATATCACATTTATCGGCACAATCAGCGCGATGGTTATCAATGGCGAAAAAAAGAATGCTTTTGCCGCTTTCCACATCAGACAATCACTCGGAATCAATATAAGTTTCTTTTTATTGGGATATTTCGTAGGATATTTTGACAATTGGATGGCAACCTATTCGTTTTGGACTTTTATATTTGTGCTTTGGATCTACGGATTCCTAACGGCATTGCAAGGACAAATGACTGCAATTCCATTACTTGGCGCATTTTTTCAGAAAATTTTTAAAAACATAGAATAATATGACAACTTCATTACATCATTTGGTTCGTGAGCCAAAAGTAAAAAAAGACAAGAATCCTTTACTAATTTTGCTTCACGGCTACGGCAGCAACGAAGACGATTTATTCTCGTTTGCGACTGAATTACCTGAAGATTACTGCATCATTTCGGTACGTGCACCGTACGATTTGCAGCCTTATGGCCACGCTTGGTACGCAATTAATTTTGACGCAGATCAGAATAAATTCTCGAATAACGAAGAAGCAATTGTGTCGAGAGACAAAATTATGGACTTCATTGACGAGATAATTCCGATGTATAATATCGACAAAGACGACGTTTCCTTGATTGGTTTTAGCCAAGGTTCTATCTTGAGTTACGCGATTGGACTGTCGTATCCAGAGCGCATTCGCCGCATTGTTGCGATGAGTGGCTACCTAAATACTGACTTAATTGTTGATGGATTCCGCGAAAAGAATTTCGATAATTTCAAGGTTTTCTGCTCTCACGGAAGTCAAGATCAGGTCGTGCCTGTAGAATGGGGACGTATGGCAAAACCTGCTTTGGAGGCGATGAATATCGATGTTACTTACAAGGAATATCCTATTGGCCACGGGGTTTCACCTCAGAATTTTAGAGATGTTCTG
>JBBSRP010000135.1:0-8550 GCA_038242935.1 Flavobacteriales bacterium | reverse complement strand
TGATTCACAATATTTATCTGTTTATGGTACAGCATCCATTTACTACGATAAAGCGAGCATCGACGAAGCTTGGGATCCAATTGCCAAAGCTTGGTTTGATGAAGGGAAAGACGATCCAAACGTCAGTGTTATTAAAGTTGCACCCTCTTACGCCTACTATTGGGACACGAAAGACGGCAAAGCAGTTTCTTTCTTGAAATGGACTGCCAAAGCCATGGGAGCAAACCTTGATGATGGTGGAGTTGAAGGTAATATCAACGTATAAACATCTTTTTAGAAATATTAAAAAAGAGAGTTTCGGTATAAGCTGAAACTCTCTTTTTTATTTTGCGCAACACATTTTAGAAATCATTTAATAGTTTAGAAATAGCATCTAGTTTTGGAGTCAAGATTATCTCGATTCTTCTATTCTTCGCTTTTCCTTCCACATTTGCGTTAGGAGCGATTGGTTCAAATTCGCTTCTTCCAGCAGCAGTTAGATTCTGTTTATTAATTTGCTTGTTTTCTATAATGATATTTACAATTGCAGTTGCTCTCTTTGTAGAAAGATCCCAATTGCTTTCGATACCATTTCCAAGAGACCCCATTATTTTATCGTTATCGGTATGTCCTTCAATAAGCACAGAAATATCTGGATTTTGAGCAAGCACTTTCGCTACTTCTTCCACTGCTTTTCGCCCTTCTACTCCCACAGCCCAGCTTCCAGTCTGAAACAGCAGTTTATTTTCCATAGAAACATATACTTTTCCATCTTTCTGATGAACGCTTAGTCCTTTACCTTCAAAGTTATTCAGCGCTCTCGAAAGTGTTTCTTTCAATTTGTTCATAGAAGCATCTTTTGCCGCCATAATACTTTCCAACTCAGCAAGTCTATTAGAGCTTGCAAGAAGATCGCTTTTTAGTTTACTAAGTCTGTCCTGCTCTGCTGTATGCTTCTTTCCTTTCGCTTCAAGCTCAGCAAGAAGTTCGCGGTTTTTGGACATATTACTTTGCAGAACATCGTCGCTGTTTTTCTCCAATGCCGCATAAGAAGTTTGCAGATTATGCAAATTATTTTCTGCTGCCTGTAACTGAGATTTTAATTTATCTCTTTCGGCAGTGCGCTCATTCAAGGATTTTTGTAGTGCCGCGTTTTCTAAATCAAACTGATTATTTGCCGTGGTAAGTGTGTCGTTATCGTCAGAAAGTTGTCTAGCTTCTTTTTTAAGTGCGGTGTGCTTATCTTCAAGCTCTGTGTACACTTTTTTTGAGACACAAGATGTAAGAACAGACATTAGAAGTATTCCACAAAGAAATTTATTTTTCATCTACTTAGTAATATTTAATGTGATTAGGGAACATTTTAAATTTTCAAACAACTTCTATCAAAATCGGGCAATGATCTGAATGAACAGCATCACTTAAAATTACCGATCTTTTTACTCTGTCTACAAGAGCTTCTGAAACTAACGCATAATCCAGTCTCCATCCTTTATTTCGCGCTCGAGATCCTGCTCTATAACTCCACCAAGTGTAATTATCAGGTTCTTTATTAAACAATCTAAAGCTATCAATAAAACCACTTTGTAGAAAACTAGACAGCCACACTCTTTCTTCTGGTAAAAAGCCAGAAACTTTTGCATTGCGTATTGGATCGTGAATATCTATTGCTTCGTGACAAATATTGTAATCGCCACAGATAATCAAATTTGGAACTTCTTTCCGCAAGTCAGCGATGTATTGCATAAAGTCGTCCATATAGGTAAATTTATGCTGCAGTCTTTCGATATTTGTTCCCGAGGGAAGATATAAACTCATCACAGAAATATCGCCAAAATCTGCACGAATATTTCTCCCTTCAAAATCCATATGTTCTATACCCGTACCATAAACAACATTGTCTGGTTTTGTTTTAGAAAAAATTGCGACACCACTGTATCCTTTTTTATTTGCCGAATACCAATAGTGATAAGGGTAACCTGCATTTTCAAAATCTTCGAGAGAAAGCTGATCAGCATTTGCTTTAATTTCTTGAAGGCAAACTACATCTGGATCGGCGTCTGCAAGCCACTCAAAAAAACCTTTTGTGATCGCTGCGCGAATTCCGTTAACATTGTAAGAAATAATTTTCATTATATTCGTAATTAAGTGACCCAAAAGTACTAAAAAACGAATAGACTTCGAGGTCAAAGTCAAATCAAATTCTACGGATCAATGGCAGAAGACTGAGATTTATGCTATCTTTGTTAACTTGTCAAAAATATTTTATAAAATGGGTTTAGTAACCGCCAAAGAAGTTGCAAGAGCAATAAATACCGACAAATATGGCTTTCTGGGTACTTTTTCAGGCTGGTTGTTGATGAAAGTTTTAAAAATTTCGAATCTAAATTCTATTTATGATCGCAATAAGCATCTGAAGAATTTACCTTTTTTAAATGCCATCGTTGATGAGCTTGAGATAAAGTTCGAAATTCCAGAAGAAGATTATAAGCGACTGCCCAAAGAAGGCGCTTATATCACTATTTCCAATCATCCTCTGGGAGGAATTGACGGCATTTTATTGTTGAAATTGATGTTGGAAAAAGAGCCAAATTTCAAAATCATAGCAAACTTTCTATTGCATAGAATTGAACCCTTAAAACCATATATAATGCCTGTAAATCCTTTTGAAAATCATAAGGATGCAAAATCTAGTGTTATAGGTATCAAGGAAACTTTAAGACATCTTGCAGATGGGAAACCGTTGGGAATGTTTCCTGCAGGTGAAGTTTCTACTTATGTTGACGGTAAACTTATCGTAGATAAACACTGGGAAAAAGGTGCAATTAAAGTTATTAGAAAAGCAAAAGTTCCAGTTGTTCCAATATATTTTCACGCAAAAAATAGCCGATTGTTTTACATACTTTCTAAGATGAATGATATGTTTCGAACTGCAAAATTACCGTCCGAAGTTTTCTCGCAGAAAGACAGAATTATACGCGTAAGAATAGGAAAACCTATATCGGTTGCAGAACAGAATGAGCATGAAACTATAGAAGATTTCACCGAATTTCTTCGCAGGAAAACCTATATGCTGTCTAATACGTATGCGAAAGAAGCCTCTTTTCTGCACTCTCCAAACTTAAAACGTCAACGTCCTCCAAAAGAAATTGTCACTCCTGCAAAGAAAGAAAAAATTCTAAAAGAAATAGATTTTTTGCGAGCTCAAGATTGCAGATTACTTCAGAGTAAAAACTACGAGGTTTTCTTTACCGAAGCTAATAAAATTCCGAGTCTTTTACACGAAATAGGGCGCTTGCGCGAAATAACCTTTCGTGAAGTTGGCGAAGGCACAAACAAATCTATCGACATTGATAAATATGATAAGTACTATCATCATTTATTTTTATGGGATAATGAACAAGAGCAACTTGCGGGGGCTTATAGAATGGGTCTAGGTGCAGAAATTTTTCCGAAATTCGGAATCCAAGGATTCTACCTGCAGGAACTTTTTCGATTTGAGCCAGAGTTATTCGAAATGATGTCGCAGTCAATTGAGATGGGCCGAGCATTTATTGCAAAAGCATATCAATTGAAACCGATGCCATTGTTCCTGTTATGGAAAGGAATTGTCCACACAACTCTCCGATTTCCAGAGCATAAATACCTTATTGGCGGCGTGAGTATCAGCAATCAATTTTCGGATTTTTCGAAATCGCTGATGATTGAATTTATGAAGTCGCATTATTACGATCCATATATCGCACAATACATCTACCCAAAGAAGGAGTATAAAGTTACTTTGAAAGACGCAGATAAGGATTTCGTTTTTAACGAAACAGAAGCTGATTTAGTAAAGTTCGATAAAATTATCGACGAACTCGAACCTGGCAATCTGCGCCTGCCTGTATTGATAAAAAAATACATTAAGCAAAATGCAAAAGTAGTTGCTTTTAATGTAGATCCATTATTCAACAATGCTGTTGATGGTCTTATGTACATCAAAATTTCTGATATTCCAGAAAGCACAATGAAACCTGTAATGGAAGAATTTCAGGCAGAATTGGAGAGAAAGCTGAAAGAAAATGGTGAGGCGCATTAGAAGAAAATCTAAAAGATCAAAAAAAGCAAAAAAATTTAAATAAGAGAAGAATCTAAATGATCGAAATAATAGATAAAACAAAAATAGCTTCTGAGGTAAAATTCAGAAGCTATTTTTTTTTGAAATTTTTTTCTCTAATAGTACTTATCAAGAAAAGCCGTGACCCAAACTCGCAGTAATAAATCTATTTGGCAAGTTTTCGCAAACCAAGTCTCTTCGCAACATTATATGCTTTTGCTAATTCTTCTGGGAACAACACTATATCTTTATACTTATCTAACGATTTGTCTATTATGACATTCGGTGTCTTGCTCTTATTTAATTCCTATATAGTCATAATGCTTTATTTAGTGAATTCGTCTTTTTACTATAAAACCTTTAAAATCTATGCCTTTTTCAAACACGCACCAGTTACCTTCTAGTTCTCTATATATTTCAAAATCTTTTTCAACTTCTTCGATATATTTGTTGATTCCCATCCTGTATAATCTGGTTATTGCAAAAGTACTTCTTGTTGCGTAAACCCAGGCTTCTGGATTTAAATCCGTAAATACATATATTACTGAAACAACTGTTCGTAATACTTTTTCAGTAGCGTTATTATTGGTAACAATTGAATCATTTATTTTCCCAGTTTCAACATCTTTATCTCCAAATGCTAAATTATAAAAGTCCTTTAAATTGATTTCTTTTATTTCTATTAGTTTAGAAATTTTCCCTTTTGATCATTCACTTATAAAAGTAAAAAGAGTCAGATCTTTTTCTCCTTTAAGTTGATATCTCGGGTTATTCATAATATAATGATTTATTACGATTTACTATAAAAGCAAAATATCTACAGTAATCTGTACTCTAAAACCAAGGTCTTTTATTGACTTGATAGGTCTGATAAAACTCCTCGTCTGATTTTGTGAGATAGATAATTCCTTCGATAAAACCAACAATCGAGCCAGCTCCGCAAGTAATTACGGTAAGTAAGATTTGCAAAAGGCCTTCTCTTGTATAACCTAGTACAAATTTATGTACGCCAAGTGATCCTATTAGCAACGCCAAGACACCAGCGATTATTCTCTTATTATCTTGGTGGATTGGCGCTTGCGGGGTATTCCAATTTTCATTTTTTGTATTCTCCATTCTGTGTAATTTTAAATATTTTTTATTAAAAATAGCAAATTTTTGCGAGTTGTGTAAATGAATCTTTGCTTTTTTATATATTTTTGATTGGAACAGTTGGATTCGATAAAAGAAGACAAATTTTATTTCTACAGCAACAGCATCGCATATTTCGCGGAGATTTTCTCTACAATTACTTGCGCCAATCGCTCTTTACTTTCTACAGTCCAGCCAGCAATGTGTGGTGTTAATAGGACTTTGTCAGACTTTAATAAATATTGGAGCGCTGGTTCAGAAGAGTCTTCTGCAAATAGATTTTCAAAGGATAATTGTTCGTATTCTAAAACATCTAGTCCGGCGCCGAGGACTTTACCGGTTTGCAAGGCTTCGGCTAAATCGGCAGTTACAACCGAAGTTCCGCGCGCAGTATTTATTAGCCAAAATGGTTTTGCATATGCTTTGATAAAATTTGCATTTACCATCTTCTCTGTCAGTTCGGTTGCGGGAATATGCAAACTCACCACATCTGATTCTTTTTGGAATTCAGCTAAAAAAACTTGGGTTGCATTTTCATCACCAACATCTTTTTTTATATCATAGCAAATAACTTTCACATCAAAACCTCGCAGTTTTTTTGCAAAAGATTTTCCCATATTTCCATACCCGATTAATCCGACGGTTTTACCGTCAAGTTCGTGCCCACGGTTGCTTTCGCGATTCCAATGTCCGGATTTTACTTCTCGATCTGCTTTGTTGAGATTATTGAAAAGTGCTAGTAGCATTCCCAAACTATGTTCCCCAACTGCATTGCTATTGCCTTCGGGAGCCGCGATGAGACTGATGTTTTTGCCTGTAGCATAATCACAGTCAATACTTTCTAGCCCTGCTCCTACACGTGCTATAAATTCAAGGTTGACCGCTTTGTCAAGAAAGTGTTTGTCAATCTTGAAACGACTTCGAATCACGATTCCTTGGTAGTTGTGAATCTTTTGCTCTACTTCTTCTTTGGTGGAAGTAAAATCTAGCTCGTTGGTAAATCCTAAGTCGGTAAGTTGTTGCAGCATCAGTGGATGATTGCTGTCAATGTGAAGTATTTTGATGTCTTTGACGGTCATGAATTGTGATGATTTATGATTTTACAATCTTCTGCTGAATAAAAACGGAGACCGCATTAGGGATTAAAGCGGCATCCTTTTATTGTTTTTTTTTAAACAATAAAAGATACAGCGGCAAGCCCGACCCAAAGGGAAATGCCCAAATAAAAAAATGCTTTTAAAAATGCAGAATATATTGTGCTATCGAGAAATAAATCAAAATTCCGCAAATATCGTTACTTGTTGTAATAAAAGGACCGGTTGCTAATGCGGGGTCAATTCCCCATTTTTCTAATAATAAAGGTACAAAAGTTCCGATGAGCGAGGCGATAATAATCACAGAAATTAGCGCTACTGTGACAATCACTCCGACTATCATTTCGACGTCCAAAATATAATAACTTCCTGCAAAAAGTATAAGTCCGAGAATGACACCGTTGAGCAAACTAAGAGACACTTCCTTAACCAGCCTATGAAAAAGTGAGCCGCTCAAAGTGTTGTTTGCCAGACCTTGAACGATAATTGCTGAGGACTGAACTCCAACGTTTCCTGCCATTGCGGCAATAAGTGGCGTAAAGAAAAAGAGGTGTCCGTGCTCCATCATAGCACCTTCAAAAAGGCCTAAAACTTTGACGCTGACGAATCCTCCAAGGAGTGCGAGGACGAGCCACGGCAATCGAGCCCGGGTAAGTGTGATAATGCTATCATCGGCATCTACTTCTTGCGAAATACCGGCAGCAAGTTGGTAATCTTCATCCGCTTCGTCCTTAATTACATCGACGATATCATCAATGGTAATGCGGCCTACAAGGATTCCCATCTCATCGACAACTGGAATTGCCTCCAGATCGTACCTTTGCATGATACGCGCTACCTCAACATCTTCAGTATCGACTTTGACGTAATTAAGCTTGCGAATGTATAAATCTATAATTGGTTTTCTAGTAGATGTTGTAAGTAAATCCTTAAGAGAAAGCCTACCTTTAAGACGACCTTCATCGTCTATAACATAAATGGAATGAACTCTGGAAATATTTTCTGCCTGAATACGCATTTCTTTGACACAGGTCAGTACGGTCCAGTTTTCATTAACTTTTACAAGCTCTTTGTGCATCAATCCACCAGCAGAATCCTCGTCATAACGTAAAAGTTCGACAATATCCTTTGCGTGCTCAACATCAATAAGCTCGAGAATTACCTCTTCTTTCTTGCTCTGAGACAGCTCCGCCATAATATCGGCGGCATCATTTGTTTCAAGCTCGTCAAGCTCTTCTGCAATTTCTTTTGGCGAAAGCCTGCTAAGAATGCTTTCTCTTAAATCGTCTTCGAGCTCAAGAAGAATACCCGCAGTTTTCTCGCTATCAAGTACCTTGAATATATATGTCGCCTCAGAAAAATCGAGTTCGCCAAGAATTTCGGCGATATCAGTATGGTGTAAGTCGTTGAGCAAAGTGACCAGTTGACTGTCCTGTTTCCCTTTTATTAGTTCTTCTAATCTCTCAATGAGCTCCTTACTGATCTTAAACTCCATCGGCTTGTATTTTTTGTGTTAGTGTAATAAATTCTTCTACAGATAATTGCTCTGGGCGCAAGGCAAAGATAGGGTCTTCCCGCAAACCATCCGATAGGTTTAAGGTTTTTAAGCTATTACGCATCGTTTTACGCCTTTGCTGAAAAGCTGTTTTCACAACAGTAAAAAATAATTTTTCAGGGCAGGGCAATGTGTAATCTTCTTTGCGCGTGAGTCTTAAAACTCCAGATTTTACTTTTGGCGGCGGAATAAAAACATTTTCATCTACCGTAAAAAGATATTCAGCTTCGTAAAAAGCTTGTACTAAAACTGACAGAATTCCGTAAGCTTTTGAGCCTTTTTTCTCACAGATTCTCTGCGCAACTTCTTTCTGAAACATTCCCGAGAACTCAGGAATTACGTGTCTAAATTCGATAGCGCGAAAGACAATCTGACTTGAAATATTGTACGGAAAGTTGCCAATTATAGCAAACTGACGACCATCAAATAGAAGGTTTACATTGTATTTCAAGAAATCTCCCAAAATAATTTTGTCCTTCAATTGCGGATAATTTGTCTCAAGATATTCTACAGATTCGGTATCAATCTCAATGACATTGACATTTTTTTCTTTCTTTAAAAGGTATTTTGTAAGCACACCCATTCCTGGACCAATCTCTAGAACGTCGTTGTAGCCAGTGCCTACAAGTGTGTTTGCTATATTTTCTGCAACCTCTTCATCTTTAAGAAAGTGTTGACCTAAATGCTTTTTT
>JBBSRP010000134.1:0-8584 GCA_038242935.1 Flavobacteriales bacterium | reverse complement strand
TTTGGACAAAATATCCTATCTTACAAAGTCATAAAACCTACGATAGCTTTACAAGTGTTTGTTCAGAAATCGAAACTGAATTCGGAGTTCTAAATATTTATGCAACCATCATCGGAGTTTTTGGTGGGAAAGGACCGCAATTTAATTCTGACTTGCTAGGACAACTTAATGATTGGGAGAAATTTGATTCAACAAAAGCATACTGCATTATTGGAGATCTGAACGTTTTGTTTTCTGTTTATGCGTATCCAAGCCATAAAGCTAGAAACACATTGAACGAAGCATTTGAAAAATTAAATATGAAAAACCTGACTAGCGAAATTCCACAGAATGTTGATCATATTGTAATTAGCAAGGAATTTTTAAGAGGGAAGAAAACTGAATTTGAAATTTTTAATTTGGACAAAAAGTTAAGCGACCATATCGGGATTTGTGTAACCATTTTTGAAAAGTAGGATTTCTAAGTTAGAAATACAGTAATCATTTACCATTGAAGAAAATAAACTAACCATAATTTTCTAAAAATACATTTCGAATCTTTTTTAAACCGTCATTTTCATCAAATGTTACTGGATGATTTTCGTCGTTATAAAATTTCTCGATGAAAATCTTAAAAATATACATTACTTCTGGCTTGTCACCACTATTTGTCAAGAGTTCTTTAAATAGATAATTACTCAACTTTAGTTTTTGATCTTTATATTGATTTAACATTAAATCTGAATCTGCATTCTTATGTAAATCAATCATTTTGTCAACTTTGTCGATTTCTTCAATTAAGTCCAGTATACTATACAGCTTATTATCTTTCATAATTCTCAAATTAAAAAGTAACCTCCAAAAAACCTTTTGACAATCTATTTCCTCTGACTCTCCTTGTTTTGGTAAATCTGTCCATCCAATAAGCTCTGTCACTTAAATATAAATACCTGTTTTTGTGATTTTCAGGATATACTTCAACGATGTATGCGTCGACAGAATACAGAATTTCCGAATTAGGATATTTAAAATTATCCAACTTAGAACCGAGATCCTGGATACTATTAGTATCTAAAAATGTAACGAGATCAATATCTCCAGGATTATTTTTTTTAGTTACAAATGAACCATTAACCCATTGGTGTAATTCATTCAAATCACAAACATTTTTGAAATCTTCATTGTACTTTACATACGAGTCGAAAATTTCTTTCCTTCTAACTCCTGACAATTTTAAAACAAACTCATTTTCTAGCTCCTGTGCTGTACTAGTGATTTTATTATCAGGCACTAATAATCCAGAATGATTAAATGTTAACATATCAGGAGAAATTTGATTGTACCAAATATACAAAAAAAACCAAAGCTGTAAATTGTCTCTCGTGTATTCAGTAATCGATTCGTTAGGCGTGACAATCTTCAATTATATACTTTCCCATAATTTAGAAGACTCAATTGTTGTTCTTTTGTCGTTTTTAAAAGAATTCAAAAATGTTTCAACAAATTTTGGATCTTACTCGTTTTCTGGTTCTTCTACCATTGAAGAATCTTCTGTTTCCATTTCAATAATAGTAACAAAGTCGAAAGTTTTCACTAACTCTATAAATGCCTTCGCTTGTTTGCTTTTAGTATTTACTTTTAAGATTGTCATAATTTTTTAAATATACAAAAATATCCACGAGTAGGTAAGTGAAACAATATTTGATAAACCTCACTTCAATTTACCACAACTCCCCTAGCCCTGATGGGAACGGCATCCTTTCCTGCCCCTTCTTTTGGGCAGGAAAGATACAGTGGACAGCAGGAGATAGCTCCAAAAAAAACTCAACATCTTAATTGAAAACCAACCTCTTCCCTACTTATATTTTCGACTGATACGTATATAATTCAAAATATCTACCCTCTTTGGCAATCAGTGCGTCGTGTGTACCGCGCTCGACAATATGGCCCGCTTCGATGACCAAAATCTGATCGGCCTTGCGAATCGTACTCAAACGGTGGGCAATGACAATCGTGGTTCTGTCCTTAATTAACTCATTTAAACTCTTCTGAATTAACGCTTCGCTTTCGGTATCCAAACTTGAAGTCGCCTCGTCCAAAATAATGATTTTCGGGTTGGCAAGAATCGCACGGGCAATAGCCAATCGCTGACGTTGACCGCCAGAAAGCTTCACCCCACGCTCGCCAATTAGGGTTTCGAGACCATCATCAAAACGGTCGGTAAATTCATTTACATAAGCCGCTTTTACAGCATTTTGAAGTTCTTCTTCGGTAGCATTTGGTCGTGGAAACATAATATTGGCGCGAATTGTACCTTCAAATAAAAATTCATCTTGCAAAACAACCCCAAGATATTGTCGGTAGCTGCTCAATTTTACCTTGGATAAATCTTGATTATCAATCGTAACTTTCCCCGAAATTGGCGTCAAGAAGGTTGCTGATAGTCCTGCAATTGTCGATTTTCCAGAACCTGAACTTCCCACAAGTGCAGTCACAGAACCAGCCGGAGCTTTGAAACTGATATTATGCAAAACGTCTTTTCCTTCTTCATACGAAAATGAAACATCGCTAAACTCAATATCACCTTTTATGGTATTCAGTTGAATATCTCTGTCTTTATCATCTTCTTCGGCAGTCATATTCATCAATTCTTCGGTTCTGTCAAGACCCGCAAGCGCTTCTGTCAACTGACTTCCGATATTACTCATTTGCACAATTGGCGCAATCATAAATCCAAGAATCAACGTGAAAAACAGAAAATCTCCCGTGGTCATTTCGCCAATCATCATATAATAGCCACCCATTCCCATAATTCCGGTTGTGGCAACGCCAATTAAAAATGTTGACGAACTTGTCATCAAAGCCGTGGCTGTCAAACTCTTTTTGACGTTTTGATACAATTTATCCACACCTTGTTCAAAAACAATATTTTCTTGTTCTTCGGCATTAAACGCTTTGATAACGCGGACTCCCGCAAGAGTTTCGGTTAATCTCCCTGTAACTTCGGCATTTATTTTTCCGCGCGCTCTAAAGATTGGACGAATAAATTTGAACGCTTTTAAGGCTATAAATCCAAAAATAGAAAGTGGAACAAACACAAAAAGTGTCATCCAGGCATTCAGTTTGATCAAAATTATTAGAGACACGACTGCGGTAAATGAACCTCCAACTAGTTGAACCAATCCTGTACCAATTAGGTTTCGCACACCTTCGACATCACTCATAATTCGGGCAACCAACGCGCCAGATTTGGTATTATCAAAGAAGCTGATTGGCAACGAAAGCACTTTTTTCTGCACCTGAGATCGCAGTTCGCTGATCAAAAATTGCGACTGCACGCTCAATATTCTGGTCAATAAATAGGACGTGACCGCCTGCACAGTGATGGCCGCGATCACGATTGCGATCAATTGATATAGTAATGTGAAATCTTTGTTTGGCACCACATCGTCCAACAAAACTTTACTTTGCCACGGCAAAACCAATCCTGATAAACTTCGAATTACGATTAAAAATAAACCGATGAAAACCAAATTTCGCCTTGGCCAAATGATGGTTTTGAAAGCCGTTTTCATTGTTACCCGTGGTTCTGATTTCTCTTTATTATTTGGTTTTTCCGCTAAATGTCGCATAATGGCTGATAAATATTATAATTGGCAAAAATACAGATTATAGAATAGGCTTTTAATAAGCTTTTGGTAAAAGTTTTGTGTAATGGATTTGATCGCAAAACAGTAACAGCTAAATATTCAAATTCCACTATAAAAGTGTTTATAACAACATAGCAGTAAAAATTTAACCGCAAAGAACGCAAGGGAAAAACGCAAAGAACGCAAGGAGAAAAGAAAATAGATTATAATTTCTATTTTATACGCACTTTGTCCACAGTAAATGTTCACATGCAGCTTAGCGGACCTTGCATTAAAACTCCAAAAAATATATACAGCAAATATTTTCTCTAGGGAATCTACAAAATCAATATATTAGAGCTCAAACTAATTTAGCAGTGATTAACTATTAGCTTTGTATTGCAAACAATTTAATTAGTAAAAGCTTATAATAATAACAACTTTTAAAACGCTAGCATGGAACTCTTTCATATCTTCTCTACGTTAATCGTGATTTCGGCATTATTCGCCTATATCAATTTTAGGTATTTAAAGCTACCAGCCACAATAGGATTAATGCTAGTTTCCATGTTTTTTTCTTTTATTGTTATCATCGTTGGCTATTTCTTCCCAGCAATAAAATCGACTGCTGCCGAACAATTAAGTAGCATCAATTTCAGCGAACTACTACTGGAAGGAATGCTAAGCTTTATGCTTTTTGCAGGGGCAATCCATATTAAATATAAAGATTTAAAGATTGAAAAACTCACCATTGTGCTCTTCTCAACACTAAGCGTAATCATCAGCACTTTTATAGTTGGGTTTTCAGCCTATTATTTACTGAACTTTTTTGGCCTGGAAGTAAGCCTCATTAATTCGTTACTTTTTGGAGCTCTTATTTCGCCAACCGATCCAATCGCTGTGATTAGTATATTGAAGAGCGCAGGTGTTTCCAAATCATTAGAGACAAAGATCGCTGGCGAATCGCTTTTTAATGATGGTGTTGCAGTTGTGGTTTTCATTACAATTTTGCAGCTTACAAAGCCTGATGTCGAAATGTCATTTCAAAGCATCGCGCTACTATTTGGCCGAGAGGCAGTTGGCGGAATAATATTAGGCGGAGTAATTGGCTGGATCGGATTTAGATTAATTAAAAGCATTGACAACTATCAAGTCGAAGTTTTAATTACATTGGCAGTCGTAATGGGAGGTTACACATTTGCGTATTTACTGCATGTTTCTGGACCATTGGCAATGGTTGTCGCGGGACTTATTACCGGTAATCTCGGCAGAAATTATGGAATGTCAGATACAACAAGTGATTATGTAGACAAATTCTGGGAGCTTATTGATGAGATTTTAAATGCCATCTTATTTGTATTAATTGGTTTTGAATTGCTAGTAATTCAAACAAATTCAACAGTGCTTTTAGTAGCGCTTATCCTAATTTTAATCGTGCTAATCACTAGATATATTTCCGTTCTAATCCCCTCATTTTACATCAGATTAAAGGAGAAAATGAGTAGCAAAACTTTACTTATTTTAACTTGGGGTGGTCTGCGCGGTGGAATTTCCATTGCACTGGCATTGTCAATTCCCAGTAATCTTGACAAAGATATTTGGGTTACAATCACCTATATCATAGTTTGTTTTTCTATTTTGGTTCAAGGAATGACAATTGGAAAGTTTGCAAATAAAATGAAAACGAACGCAAGTTAAGATTGTAAATAAAAGTTTTAAAGAAATTATTTTTTTGATAACAGAAATATTATGTTTTGGGGACGCATCCATCGCCAGAAAGACCCTGCTAACATTCAAAATTTTGTGTAATTCTGTTCTGGCAGTCATTGCGATCCCGACAGCTATTGAGAGAAGCAATCCTATAAATGTTTATCAAGTTTTGTTAATCTTTGTTGCCAGAAAATCCTATTTTTAACCTTGAAAATATTTCATAGCAGCAAAGGATGTGTCGCGCCCGTCATTCTTGGGCCGCTGCGATCCTTGACGCGGGGAGAGGTTTTCAGTTAAAGTGAATTAGTAAAATTATATTGACAGCCGACATTCCCCTTCAGTGAATTTTGGACTGACGGTGTTGGAAATCCCGAGCATCCTTTATTAGCTAGATACGAGTATGGTACAGATGCCAACTATTAAATGAAGTTTTTAAAATGGCGAAAACATATACAATATGGGATTAGTCAATAATACTGCACAATCAGATTGTGGCATTTCAACTGTAAAAAAAAACAATTGCCAATTCGACGCTGTTTTTCCAATTTCTTTTCAAAGTTAACTAACCATTATATCCGAAAAAGATTTAAAAAATGCTTGTTTAAAAATATATAATTTACTTGGTCAAGAAATCAAAACAGTAAAAAATATCAGTGGTAAAGTTGTGCTATTGTCGCGCAAAAACTTGCAAGCTGGTACTTTCATAATTACAATTCAGCATGAAGACATAGTTAATAGAAAAATCATTATTTCGAATTCGAGAGAATCACCGCCGGAACTTCCCTGCGATGATCCAAGATTGTTTACGGCGCACTCTTCGCTGTATCTATGCTACCCGAAATTCTACTTTTCAATGCCTTGTGCTATAACATGTTTGTGGTTGGTCTGAACATGGTGTCTAAGATCTGTAGGAATCTTCAAAGAAACTATTTTAGAAAATAAAGATTTTTTTGAATAAATTAGCAAAAAAATTATAAGATTTCTGCCTACACTAGCACAAGTGTTGGTGTTGTTGTGTTCATATTACATAATTGACATATTATCAAGTTCAACTTTACTTGAAAAATAAAGTTAAATCAGAGATAATCGACCATAATATGAACCGGTATTGCTTGCAGTATGGACAGCTCAACTAAATATTTTTAATAAATGCAAACTGGAGCCAGAAACCAGAAAAACGGGGCGGAACTGAAAAGCCAAATGAGTAAGAACAAAAAACAAAATATAATATGAAATCTACGACTACTGCTTATATATTATGGTTTTTCCTTGGAATATTGGGTGCACACAAATTTTATCTTGATAAACCAGTAATCGGCCTCTTGTATCTATTGACTTTCGGTTTTTTTGGTATAGGTTGGTTTATTGATCTATTTACACTTGGAGGACAAGTTAGTACATACAATGCACTATATGGAAGACAGTATGGCAGTGCAAATAATAACATAAATAATATTCATGTTAATGTACCTAACCATAATGCAGTTAATCCTTCTAGTGTATCAGAACAGCTTCATAAACTTTATGAATTAAAAGAAAAAGGAATACTATCTGAAGAAGAATATATTTCACAAAAAGCAAAAGTTTTAGTTTAACATAAACGTCATTTTACTTAGAGCTTCGTTGGTTATGAAAAATTAACAGCGACGCTCTAACTCTAACGATCATCTACGTTTCCGCATCCTCTGGAATAGTGGTAGAATTTTAGGACAAATTATACCTTTAGTCTTAAATTCTCAATCAAGTCGTAAATATATAGCTAGTTATTTAGTTGATGATTTTTTTTCGTCTTTGCAAACTTCAATTATGTGAATCTAGCCACTCAATCTCATTTGCGAAAAAGTTCCAACCACCTCTTCCCTATAGAAAAATAGTCTTGAAACAATCAACAATCCCCTAGCCCTGATGGGAACGGCATCCTTTCCTGCCCCTTCTTTTGGGCAGGAAAGATATAGTGGACAGCAGGATAAAGCTCCAAAAAAACAACATCATCAAATTATTTTTTCCGTTTATCAATGCTCCCATGCATTGCAATAGTTCTATATTTAGCAATTAATAAAAACTAAATTTTTTTTATAATTTAAAATCTATCAACTATGAAGAAAACCTACTTATTATCACTCTGCTTTTTCAGTTTCTTAGGTAGCGCCAACGCTCAAGAATTTAAAACGACTGCTGTTGCAGACTTACTAAATCGCTTACAAACCGTTGAAAATCCGCTGGGTCAAGAACCTACAAATCTTTTTACCGCAACGGAGCGATCATTGTTGCAAAATCATTTTAGACAAAACAATCTTGAAGTTTCTTTAGATAATCAAGCAGTTGGAAATGTTTATGCGGTGAGCATTTATGCCGGATGTACACGTGGTTTTGGAAACTTCCCCGTAGCTGGACCTCATAATATGGAATATATTGCATCTACAACGACCAAATTTTATGCTGGCGATCAGGATGGATCTGGTAATTTTTACGGATTAAAATCGGCTCAAATGGATGACGCTGCATTTCTAATTCAAGTTAATCCAACAACGGGTGTCGAAACACAAATCGGAGAACTGAATTTAGAAGCACCGCACGTTGCAACTGGACTGGCTTGGAACAGTGCGAATAATACGATGTATGTTTTGAGTGCAGATGTCTCCGTTACTAGACTTTATACGATTGATTTGACCAGTGCAACCGTGACTTTGATTGGAGAAACAGGAAATCCAAGAGGAATTTGGTTGGCTATAGACAATGCTGGAAATGCCTTTATGATGGACGTAGGAACAGATCTGCTGTATTCTGTTAATCTGTCAACTGGCGCTGGCACAACTATTGGCGCGACGGGAGTCGATTTGAGTTTTGCACAAGATGCGGATTTTGATCCTGCTACTGGAATCCTATATACTGCCGGATATTTGGGTGGTGGACAAAGCCGTTTTTATTCGGTTAATACCACTACAGGTGCCTTCACAAATCGCGGAACTGTCAATAATGGCTGCGGTCATATCGGTTTTCTGTCCATTTCGGGCGAAGCACTTGGAGTGTGGCAAAACTCCTTGGAAAGCTTTTCTTTCTATCCAAATCCAACTTCTGATATTTTAAATTTAAATTCTATGGATAAGATAGATGCAGTGAGCATTTTTAATTTATTGGGTCAAAAAGTGTTTCATACGCGCATAAACAACGCAGATTCTCAGCTGGATGTTTCTACCCTCAGCAACGGCGCTTATATTCTGAAAGTCGAGATTAATGGCGCAACTTCAAGCTTTAAGTTTATTAAA